>WFPR01000122.1 GCA_015487455.1 Candidatus Bipolaricaulota bacterium | reverse complement strand
GGCCGCCACGTGCGCCGCTATAGTGATGAACGTGCCCGCCGACGCGGCCCAGGCCCCCGCCGGCCCCACCCAGACGACCACGGGCACCCGCGAGTTCAGCAGGGCGTCGACGATCTCCTTCGTCGAGTTCACCAGCCCGCCGGGGGTGTCCAGCTGGATGATCACCAGCGAGGCCCGCTCGAGCTGCGCCTCTTGAACGTGCCGCACCACGTAGTCCTTGGTGATCGGGTTGACGCTGCCCTTGAGCTCGAGCAGGTGGATGGGGCCCTTTGGGGGTGAGCCGTCCGCGGGCGCCTGCCCCCCAGGGGCGGCGACCGGGAGCCCGACGAGCCCGAACGCGACGATCGCGAGCAGCGCGACCGGGGAACGGGACCGAGAGGTTAAGGGGGACGCGCTCGGGCGGCGATGGACGTGGTGGCTCTTCCCTTGGCGGCCCATGGGTGGTGGAGGTGCCGGGAATCGAACCCGGGTCCGGAGATGCCTCCGCTCGGCTTCTACAGGCTTAGCCCCGTGTTTTGGGTTTAAGCCTCAAGCTTCCCACGGGGCAGGAAGCCCGAGGCCGAGCCCTCGTCGCTCTCGCCCCGCGCCCGAGGGCGGGGCGCGGGACCAGCCCGCTTCGGTCGACGCCCCTCAGGCCCCCGCGGGCGAGGGGCCTGGGAACGGCTCCCTCCTTAGTTCAGGGAAGGAGCGGCCACAGCGTACTGGTTGGCACTTGTTGTGCCTGCCACCGGATTAAGGAGCGGGCGGCGCGCTCCGCCTGCCGCCTTCGCTTCGGCATCCCCGTCGAATCCAGTTCACCCCCATGTCAAAGAGCACAACAGGCCCAGCGGGGAAAGTATACGGCGCCCTCGGAAGGGCTGCAACCGCGAGCTGCAAGCCGCGAGCGAATCCCGCAAAGGGGAGAGGGGCGTAAGCCGGGTTCTGTACCCCCTGAAGGGGGCGAGGGCCATCCCTCTGAGCGGCCTACCCGCAGGCGCGGCCCTTATGGGGCGCTCGGGCGGGCCACCCTCGGGCGCCTGCCTATTTGGCCTTGCTCCGGCCGGGGGTCTGCCAGCCACGGCCCCCTCGCGGGGACCGGCGGTGGGCTCTTACCCCACCCTTTCACCCTTGCCCGCACCCCGCCTCGCTTATGAGCGCGAGGCGGGGCCGCTGGCGGTCTGGTTTCTGTGGCCTGCACCCAGGGGTCGCCCCCTCTCGGCTTGGCGCTCCCGTGCCGTGTGGAGCCCCTTGCCGAGCGGCCTGCCCTGTGGAGCCCGGACTTTCCTCAGGGCCGCCCTCCCCGACGCTCGACGCGCCGCCTTTGAGGGGGCGGGCGACCCTGCGGCCCTCCGCCCCTCTCCCCGCGGGAGGCGATGCGCGCGTAGCCGCACCGCCGACACAAGTATACCCAGCCGTCGCGGGGGCTTCGAGCGCGCCCGTGCCCGTGGCGGAACGAGGCCATCCCCAAGGCCCGGGCTCGGCGGCGGAGGGGCTCCCCGCAGCGGGGGCAGCGCCTCCGCCGCACGACGCTGAGCCCCAGCGCCAGCCCCGCCAGCGCCAGCCCGCCGACGACCCAGGCCCACTCCCCCGGCGCGCCCTCGGGCTTGGGCGTGGGCGCAGCGGGCGCGGGAGGCGGCGGGGGCAGGAAGCGCTCGGCCAGCCCCTCGACGACCAGGCGGGCCGCCCGGGCCACGCGCCGCTGCTGGGTGAGCTGGCGAACCCGCTCGAAGAGCCCCTGGAGCTCGGGCTCGAGGAGCGCCGGGGCCAGCTCCGCGCCCGCCCGCACGACGAACGTCCACTCCCCGGCCTCGCGCACGAAGAGCAGCAGGATCGTTCGCGCGTCGAGCCCCCACGCCTCCCAGAGGGCGTCGGCCAGGCGGGCCGGGTCGCTGAAAGGGTCGAGCAGCGTGATCAGCAGCCGGACGGCGACGTCAGCTTGGGCCTGGAGCGCCTCGGCGAGCTGCTGAAGCGCCCGGCGGGTCTGGGGGCCGAGCTGGGCGCCGTAGTCGCTGATCGGGCCGAGGGGCCGGGGCAGCGGCGGCCCCCCCGCTTGGGTTAGCCCTTCCCTCCAAGGGAAAACGACGACAGCGATGAAGACAGCGATGAAGACGAACGCGAAGACGTCCCTCCGCCGCGCCCTCTCCCCCATCTCCTAAGCTTCGCGCTCTTCCGTTACGCGGCGTACAGGATGCGGCCGCAGCTCTCGCAGGTGGTGACCTCCCGGCCCTCGCGGACGCGCTCCAGGGTGATCTCGCTGAGCTGGAGGGTGCAGCCGGTGCAGCGCCCGTCCCGCACGGGGACGACCGGGTCGTCGTAGTCCGCCGACAGCCGCCGATACCGCTCGAGGAGGCCGGGCTCGACCTCCTTAAGCAGCCGGTCGCGCTTGGCGCGCTCCTGCTCGAGCACCCGCTGCTGGTGCTCGATCTCCCGGCGCAGCTCGGCGATCTCCCCCTCGAGGCGGGCCTTCCACTGCGCGAAGGACGCTTCCTGCGTTTTCAGGGTGGCCTCCTGCTGCTCGGCCCGCTCGAGCAGCTCGATCGCCTCCTCCTCGAGCCGCTCCATGCGCCGACGGCCGCTCGCGATCTTCTCGCGCAGCGCCTCCATCTCCTTGAAGCTGAGCAACCCCTCGTCGAGCTGCCGCTGATACTTGCGGAGCTGGGCGTCCAAGTCGTCGACCTCGGCCGAGCGCTCCCGGCCGAGGCGCTTCAGCTCCTCGAGCTTGCGGCGCTCCTCGTCGAGGGCGCGCTGCTCCGCCGCCAGCGTCCCCTCGAGCTGCCGGAGCTGGGCTTGCAGGCGTTCAAGCTTCTCGTGGAGGGCGCGCAGGCGGGCGTCCTGCGCGGTCAGGGCGAGGAGCGCGTCGAGTTCCCGCTTCATCGCGGGGACATTGTAGCCGCGCCCCCCGCCCCCTCACAAGCCCCTCGGCTTGAGCGAACCCGCTAGGGCACGACGTTCAGGCTGCAGTGGGCCGTGAGGACGCGCCCGCCCCCGCTCCCGTCCCCGGCCCGCACGGAGGCCACCAGGGTGCTGCGGCCCATCGTCGCCCCGACGGGGGCGCTGAACGTCAAGGGCACCCCCGCCTGGATCGGCCGCCCCAGGAAGAGCTGCCGGAGCTGCCCGGTGCGCGTGACGTTGAAGAGCGTCGCCCAGCCCGCCACCGAGCTGCTCAGCGTCACCGTAGCCGTCTCGTTGTAGCGGTAGAGCCCGTCGCAGCCGCGGTCGAGCGTCAGCGCGACCTGCGTCGGGCTCACGCCCCCGACCCCGAAGCGGCAGCCCGTCGAGACGTACACCCCCGTCGAGGCGGTCCGGGCCACGGCCACCAGCGTCTCGACGCCCGCTGGCCCCGTCACCGTCCCCGTGATCGTGCGGGCTACGCCCGGGGTGAGCGCCCCCAACGCGATCTGCTTGATGCGCCCGCTCGTCTCGAAGTCGAGCAGCGTCACGGCCGCGGGCTCGCTCACCCCGATCGAGACCGTCAAGGGGTCGCCGGGGGTGTAGTTCGCCTCGCAGCCGCGGTCGATCTGCAGGGTCACCGTCGGAAGACCCGCTGGAGGCGGGAGGGGCGGAGAAGGCGGGGGCGGCGCGGGCGACGAGGCGCACCGCCACTGCAGCACCACGGGGAAGTTCTGGCTCACGAAGAGCGTGTCGCTCGAATCGTAGAGGAAGACGTCCAAGCCGTCGGTGGCGAGGCAGTCGGAGCCCGTGTAGCGCACC
>WFPR01000121.1 GCA_015487455.1 Candidatus Bipolaricaulota bacterium | reverse complement strand
GGCGCCGTCAAAATAAACCAAAAGCTTCTCCATCGCAATGCGCGGCCATGGGCGGGCGCTTTCTCGGGAGTGGGCCCGGCAGGATTCGAACCTGCGACCAACCGGTTATGAGCCGGCTGCTCTACCGCTGAGCTACGGGCCCGCCGCTCCAGCGGAACTATAGCCGAGGGGCGCCCCGCCGTCAACCCCTACCCTCCAAAGCTTCCAGAGTCCCAAAGCCCAAAGAGCCCCTTGGCAGCGGGGGAGCCTCCCCGTATAATGCCCCCGCGGTCGCCGCTTTCGGTCGAGCCGACGAGCCGAGGCCGCGAACGTGGACGCGAACGTGGACGAGGCCGCAGACGAGGAGGGGGCGCACCCATGGCCGAGGGCAAGGCCCGCTGGGAGGAGGAGACGCTCAAGCCCTTCTTGGAGAAGCACCCCGAGCGCAAGGCGCGTTTCCTCACCGTCTCCAACGAGGAGATCGACCGCCTCTACACCCCCGAGGACCTCGAGCGGGAGGGGTTCGATTACGAGCGGGATCTGGGCTACCCCGGCGAGTACCCCTTCACCCGCGGGGTCTATCCCACGATGTACCGGGGCCGCCTCTGGACGATGCGCCAGTTCGCGGGCTACGGCACCGCCGAAGAGACGAACAAGCGCTTTCACTACTTGCTGAAGGAGGGCCAGACGGGGCTCTCGACGGCCTTCGACATGCCGACGCTCATGGGCCTCGACAGCGACCACCCGCTGGCCCACGGCGAGGTCGGCGTCGAGGGGGTGGCCGTCGACACCCTGCGCGACTTCGAGATCCTGTTTGAAGGCATCCCCCTCGACAAGGTCAGCACCAGCTTCACGATCAACCCGAGCGCGCCCGTCATCTACGCGATGTACATCGCGATCGGGGACAAGCAGGGCGTCCCCCGCGAGCGGCTCCGCGGGACCATCCAGAACGACATGCTCAAGGAGTTCATCGCCCAGAAGGAGTGGGTCGTCCCGCCGGAGCCCTCCGTCAAGCTGATCGTGGACGTCTTCGAGTTCGGGATCCAGGAGACGCCCAAGTTCAACTTGATCAGCGTCTCGGGGTACCACATTCGGGAAGCGGGCGCGACGGCCGTCCAAGAGCTGGCCTTCACCCTGGCCGACGGGATGGCCTACGTGGAAGCTTGCTTAGAGCGCGGCCTCGACGTCGACACCTTCGCCCCCCAGATCTCGTTCTTCTTCAACAGCCACAACTCGTTCTTCGAGGAGATCGCCAAGTTCAGAGCGGCCCGGCGGATCTGGGCGCGGGTGATGCGCGAGCGCTACGGCGCCAAGACCCCGCGCAGCTGGATGCTCAAGTTCCACACCCAGACGGCCGGGTGCACCCTCACCGAGCAGCAGCCCCTCAACAACATCGTGCGGGTGACCCTGCAGGCGTTGGCGGCCGTCCTGGGCGGGACCCAGTCGCTCCACACGAACGCCTACGACGAGGCGCTGGCCCTCCCCACGGAGGAGTCCGCCCGGATCGCGCTGCGGACCCAGCAGATCATCGCCTACGAGTCGGGCGTCGCCGACGTGATCGACCCGCTGGCGGGCAGCTACTTCGTCGAGAGCTTGACGAACCGCCTTGAGCGCAAGGCCCTCGACTACATCGAGAAAATCGAGCGGATGGGCGAGGGCTCGATGTTGAAGGGGGTGCTCCGCGGCATCGAGGCGGGCTTCTTCCAGAAGGAGATCGCCGAGGCGGCCTACGAGTACCAGAAGCAAGTCGAGTCGGGCGAGCAGGTCATCGTCGGCGTCAACAAGTACGTCATTGAAGAAGATCGCAAGCCGACCATCTTGAAGGTCGACCCCGAGGTCGAAAAGCGGCAAATCGAGCGGCTCAAGCGCGTCAAGCGCGAGCGGGACAACGCCCGCGTCGAGCGCTGCCTCAAGGAGCTGAAGAGGGCCGCCGAAGACGGCGCGAACACGATGCCCTATATTTTGGAGGCCGTCAAGGCGTACGCGACCGTGGGCGAGATCATGGACGTCTTCCGCGAGGTCTACGGGACGTACCAGGAGCCCGCGACGATTTGAGCCGTGAAGCCATGACGACCCAGATGAAGGATCGTCCGGAGGCTGAGCCCCAGCAACGGTCCCGGCGGCGCCGGATTCGGGTGCTGCTGGCCAAGGCGGGGCTGGACGGGCACGACCGGGGCGTGAAGGTGATCGCGCGGGCGCTTCGCGACGCCGGGATGGAAGTGATCTACACGGGGCTGCACAACACGCCCGAGCAGGTGGTGCGGGCCGCGCTGCAGGAGGACGTCGACGTCATCGGCGTCTCGATCCTGTCGGGGGCGCACATGACGATCTTCCCGCGCATCCTAGAGCTGATGCGCCAACACGGCCTCGACGACGTGATCCTGGTCGGCGGCGGGATCATCCCCGACGACGACAAGGCGGCGCTCAAGGCGATGGGCGTGCGCGAGATCTTCGGCCCCGGCGCGTCGCTCCACGAGATCGTCCGCTTCATCGAGGAGGCCGTCGCGGAGCGCGACCGCGACGCTCAGCCCGAGCAAGATCAACATCAAGCCCCCAACGCCTCGTAGAGCTGGAACTCGTTCGGGCGACTGAACCACGCCTCGGGCGCCCCACGGTGCCCTCGGCGGAACTCCTCCGAGTTCACCCACGCCTCGAACGCCTCCTTCGAGGCCCACCAAGTCATGACCAAGTAATCGTCGCCCGTCGTCGGCCGCAGCAGCTCGAAGCGCACGAAGCCGGGACGGGTCTCGACCAGTCGCGCCCGCTCGCGAAAGCGGGCCTCAAACACCTCCCGAAACTCGGGCTTCACGAAAATGCGATTGACCGCCACGACGGCCATCTCTCCCGTTCACCCCTTTCCTTTCTGCCCTCCCGCTTCACGGCGTAGGGCTGGGCGGCATTATACCCGAACCCGATAGAGCTGATGGCTCCCGACGTCCTCCAGCGTCTCCACCCGTCCCTCCCCGTAGTGGGCGCGGAGCCAGCGCTTCACGGGCAGCCCCGCCGCGCCGACGACGTAGAGCCGACCCCCAGGCCCGGGCTTGAGCACCTGACCCGCGTCCACGATGAATTGCTCGGCCACCTCGCGGTCGACGGCCCAGCCCTGGTGGGCGGGCGGGTACGTCGCCACCACGTCGAAGCGCTCCCCCTCGACGGCCGAAATCACGTCGCTGTAGCGCACCTCCACGCGCGGGCACGGGATGCTGTAGAGCTGAAGGGTCCGCCGGGCGCACTCGAGGGCCGCGGCGCTCACGTCCACGAGCACGACCCGGCCCTCGACGGCCTTGTGGGCCGCGACCAGCCCCACGAGCCCCGAGCCGCAGCCGAGGTCCAGCACCTCATCTTGAGGACGCAGCTCCCGGCAGAGGGCCTCCAGCAGCAGGGCCGTGCCCGGGTCGAGCCCCTCCCAGGCAAAGACGCCGGGCTTGACGACGAAGCGCCACCGTCGCCCGCACGCCCGCCCCGTCCGCACGACGAAGCCCGCCTCGGGCCTCTCCAGCTGAACGTCTTGGGGCTTCGTAAAGCGGGCGGCCCGCCACCCCCCGCCGTAGACCTCCGCCGCGAGGGCGGCCTCGCCCAGGCGCGCGACGGCGTGGGCGATCGCCCCCCTCACCCCGCCGCGCTTCGGCCCCGCGATCAGGAGCCATCCCTCGGGCCGGAGCGCCCAGAGCGCCAGGTCGACGAGCCGCCGGGCCCGCTCCTTCCCCTTGGGCAGCCGCACCACGGCGGCGTCGAAGCTGGAGGGCCGCCCCCGCAGCCCGTCGTACGCGTCGCCGTGGACGACCCGCACGCGCCCGCCGAACAGCCCGTTCAGCTCCAGGGTTCGGCGGATCGCCTCGACGGCGACCCCGTGGTCGTCCGCCAGCCAAAGTTCCCGAATTTTGGCGTCCCGCCGCCACGCCCAGACGCCGAGCAGCGCGCCCCCGACGCCCGCGTTCAACAGCAGGAGCCGCTCGGGGACGGCGCCGGGCTCGGGCCAGAGCTTGAGGATCAATCGAACGGCGGGGTCCGGCTCGTTCCAACGTTCCAGGCCTAGGCCGGGCTTGGCCGCCCAGCGGACGACCTCAGCCTCGCCCGCGCCCGGCAGTCGCCCTTCGAGCTCGCGCCAGGTGTAGTAGTCCGCCTCCTCCCGCAACGACACACTCCCCTTCTACGACGACCCGCGCTCAAGCTTTTCGAGTAAATGCTCCTGATCGATGCGCGCGTACAGATAGCGCCGCTTGATCTCCCGCAGGGGCTTGGTGTCGAGATAACGCTGCTTCGTTCGCACCTCGAAGGCGACCCGCTCCCGCTCGTCGCGGCAGAAGACGGCCACTCCGCGGCGGACGACCTCGTGGGCCAGCAAGGGCGGCGCCTCGTTGAGCACGACCAAGTCCACGCGCTCCGTGCCGAGGGCTTCCATCAGCGCCGCGGTGAGGGCCGCCCTGTAGCCGAAGGGCGCCTCCTCGTCCAGCTCGCGATAGAGCCGCTCGTCGAGGAGCACTGCGATGTCCACGTCGCTTGCGCGGTGCCTTTTGGACTCCCCTTGAGCGGTCGAGCCGAAGAGATACGCCAGTCGGACCTCAGGGCGTCCGGCGAGGACCCCCCGGAGTCGAGCCTTGAGCTTCTTCAGATCCATTGGCATGACAAGGGCATTGTACGCCGTCACTCGCTGAGGCGCACCCGCTCGTGGCGGCCCGTTTCGGGGTCCAGCCGCAGCGCGCCCAGCTGCACCGTCGTGGCC
>WFPR01000120.1 GCA_015487455.1 Candidatus Bipolaricaulota bacterium | reverse complement strand
GTCGAAGTCGAGGGCGCTCACGGGGCTCTTGATGTTGTGGATCTGCACCACGTGGCTCGCGATCTCGATCCCGAAGCGGCTGAGGAGCTGGCGGGCGATCGCCCCGAGCGCGACGCGCACGGCCGTCTCGCGGGCGCTGGCCCGCTCCAGCACGTCCCGGATGTCGCGGTGCTGATACTTGATCGCGCCCGCCAGGTCGGCGTGGCCGGGGCGGGGGACCGTGACGGGCTTGTAATCGGGCGGCTCCCGCCAGGGGTCCATCCGCTCGCGCCAGTTCTCCCAATCGCGATTCCAAATGAGCACGGCGATCGGGCTCCCCAGCGTCCGCCCGAAGCGGACGCCCGAAAGAACTTCAGCTCGATCGCGCTCGATGAGCTGGCGGCCGCCGCGGCCGAAGCCCCGCTGCCGCCGGGCCAGCTGCTCATTGATCGCCTCCAACGAGAGGGGCAGGCCCGCGGGCATCCCCTCCAAGATGCCCACCAGGGCCCGCCCGTGCGACTCCCCGGCCGTGAGGTACCTCAGCCGCCCCATTCGGGCGCTACTATGGCCCATGGAGCCCGCGCCGTCAAGTCGGGCTCAAGCTTAGGCTCAAGTCAAGGGGCCACCCGCACCTCGGCGTCCGCGCCCGGAGCCGGGCTCGGGGCCGCCTCCGCCTGGAGGCGCACCCAGACGAGGCCGTTCCGCTCGTCCCGGGCCACCCCGAGCACCAGGCCCTCGGAGGGCGCGTACAGATAGAGCGCGGCCATCCGCGCGTTGAGCGCCGCCAAGCGCTCCTGATAGACCCGATCGCCCAGGATCAGGGCCTTGAGGCGGCCGAGGGGCGAGGCCATCTCGGCCTGGAGGCGCTCCAGCTCGGCCTGCAGGCGCGCGAGCGCCTCGGGGTCCTTCACGCAGACGGGCTCGCCCGGCGCGACGAGCTGGTACGGCCGCACGAGCGCCTCGCCCGCGCAGGCGATCTCCCGGACGATCCGACGGGTGCCGGGCACGGCCTGGACGCCGTCCTCGCGCCACTCCCACGTCAGGCTCTCGGCGCTTACTAAGCGGGCCAGGGTTTGGCCCCGCTCGCGCACGATCCAGTACGCCTCGCGCACCTCGTGCGCCGGGGAGGCGGCGCAGACCGTGATCCGCAAGCTCGACGCGCGGACGAGCGCGGTGCGCGGGTAGCGCAGCTCGAGCGCCCCGTCGCGGGTCGGCAGGATCTCCTCGGGCGACGGCTCGAAGCGCAACTGCCCCACGGGCACCTCCGGGGCGACGCGCACCAGGAGCGCGCTCACCCGCTCGCGGTCCAGCCCGTCCCCGCCCAGCGCGAAGTGGAAGACTTTCATCGGCGGGAGACACTCGGCCTCCCCGCCGCCGGGGCCGGGCGTCGAGAGGCGGGCCGTCTGCGCGGCGCCCAGCGCGAGGAGCGCGGCCGTGGCCCCCACCACGGCCACGGCCTTCCAACACCTGAGCTTCACGTCGCGCCCCGTCGTCATGGGTCTCCCCCCTTTCGTGGCGGACGCCCCATGTACCCCTTCAGCGGGAGGGAGGTTTCAGGAGCGCTATAATGGGGCGCCATGCACGTCGAGGGGATCACGCTCGCGGGGGTGGTCGACGAACTCCAGGGCGTCGAGGGGGCGTTCGTGCAGCAGATCCATCAGCCGGCCCCGGAGCTGCTCACGCTGGAGCTGTACCGCCCCGCGGGGAAGCGCAAGCTCAAGCTCCTGATCGCGATCTCGAGGGACGCGCGGCTCCACCTCACGGCCCAAAAGTTCGAGAACCCGCCCGCGCCGTCGGCGTTCTGCATGCTGCTGCGCAAGCACCTGAAGGGCGGCGTTCTGGAAGCCGTCGAGCAGCCCGACCTGGAGCGCCTCGTCGACTTCATCATAAACAGGCGCGACGGGCGCCGGACGCTGCGCGCGGAGCTGCTGGGCCCCCGTGGGAACGTCGTGTTGCTTCAAGACGGCGAAATTTTAGGCGCGCTCAAGCCCGCCGTGGGCGCGCGGACGTTCCGCCCACACGAGCGCTACGAGCCACCCCCGGCCCCCGCCGAGCCCCAGCTCGACC
>WFPR01000119.1 GCA_015487455.1 Candidatus Bipolaricaulota bacterium | reverse complement strand
GGCCGCTGGGGGGCAGCTCCGTCTTCCCCCTCAGCATTTGGTCGATCCGGCGGGCGGCCTCCCGCCCCTCGGCGATCGCCCAGACGACCAGCGAGGCGCCCAAGCGGGCGTCCCCGCAGGCGAACACCCGCTCCCGCGTCGTCTTCATCCCGTCATCCGTCTGGATGACGCCCTCGGGGGTGAGGGCCACGCCCTCGCGCTCGAGCGCTTCCGCGTCGGGGCCGAGGAAGCCCGCCGCGATGATCACCAGATCCGCCGGGATGATCAGCCCTCGCTCGAGCACCCGCTTGCTGACGCGCCGCCCCCGCGCGTTGTAGGTCCAGCGGACCCGCTCGGCCTCCAGCGCGTCGACCCACCCGTCGCCATCTCGATCTAAAAACGCGACCGTGTCCACCCCGAACTCCTCGACGGCCCCCTCCTCGACGGCGTACGTCTTGCGGTACACCTTGGGCAAATACGGCCAGGGGTTGTCGGGCGGGCGCTCGACGGGCGGCTTCTCGCGGATGCTGATCTGCACGACTTCTTTGGCGCCCTGGCGCAGCGCCGTGGCCACGCAGTCGGCCCCCGTGTCCCCGCCGCCCAGCACCACGACCCGCTTGCCCTCGGCCCACAGCGCCTCGTCGGGCCGGGCGAGCTTCCCCGCCTGGCGCCGGTTCTCGTGCGTCAAGTAGGGCATCGCGAACACGATGCCCTGAAGCTCCCGGCCCGGCAGCTGAACGTCGCGGGGCTTCTGCGCCCCGACCGCCAGGCACACGACGTCAAAGCGCTCCAACAGCGCTTCCAGCGGGACGTCGCGCCCCACGGCCGTGCGGCAGCGGAACTGAACACCTTCGGCCGCGAGCTGCTCGAGGCGCCTCCTCACGCGCCACTTGGCGAACTTGAAGTCGGGGATGCCGTAGAGCATTAAGCCGCCGGGCTCGTCGTCCCGCTCGAAGACCGTTACGGCGTGGCCCACCCGGCGGAGCTGCTGGGCGCAGGCCAGCCCCGCCGGGCCGCTCCCCACGACCGCGATCTTGTAGCCCGTCTCCCGCCGGGGGCGCCTGGGCCTGACCCAGCCCTCGGCCCAGGCGAGGTCGCTGAGCGCCCTCTCAATATCTTTGATGGTGACGGGGCCGTCGTTGATCGCGAGCACGCAGGCGTCCTCGCAGGGCGCCGGGCAGGTGTAGCCCGTGAACTCGGGGAAGTTGTTCGTGGCCTCCAGGCGCGCGTAGGCCTCGCGCCAGCGGCCCTTGCTCACCAAGTCGTTCCACTCCGGGATGAGATTTCCGAGGGGGCAGCCGCCCATGCAGACGGGGACGCCGCAGTCCATGCAGCGGCGACCCTGCGCCTCCAGGTGCGCCCGGGCCCAGCGGGGCGCGTAAATTTCCAAGAAGTCGCGCACCCGCTCGTCGGGCGGGCGCTTCTTCAGCTCCTGACGGGCTCGCTCCAAAAAGCCCCCGGGGTGGTTCTCGCTCGGCATGGTTCCCGTCACCCCTCGTGAACCAGCTCCGGCTCGAGCTCCGCCCCCGACGCGGGTTGCGAATCGAGAGCAGAGGAGACGACGGGGCCGCGCGTCCGCAGCGGCGCGGGAGCCCCCGGCGGGAGCGGCGGCCTCAGGTCCACGCCCTTCTCGCGGTAGCGCTTGAGGGCCGCGTCGTAGTCGGGGGGCACGACCTTCCAGAGGCGCTCTAGGGTGCGCGCCCAGTCGTCGAGCAGCCGCTCGGCCTTGGGGCTGCGGGTGTAGGCCCAATGGTTCTCGAGCAGGCGGCGCACCAGCGCGACGTCCCGCCCGTCGCGGACGGGCTCGAGGCGAAGGCGCTGCCGCCCGAGCGCTTTGAACACGTCCACGCCCTCGGCGTCGAGCAGGTACGCCTCGCCGCCGCTCATCCCGGCGCCGAAGTTCTTCCCGATGGGCCCCAGCACCACGACGACGCCGCCGGTCATGTACTCGCAGCCGTGGTCGCCGACGCCCTCGACCACGGCGTAGGCCCCCGAGTTGCGGACGGCGAAGCGCTCGCCCGCCCGCCCCTGAACGTACAGCTCGCCCGCCGTCGCGCCGTAGAGCGCGACGTTCCCGATCGCGACGCTCCGCTCGGGGTCATAGGCCGCCCCGGGCGGCGCCTGCACCACGATCTTGCCGCCCGAGAGCCCCTTCCCCACGTAGTCGTTCGCCTCGCCGACGAGGTGCAGGGTGATCCCCTGGGCCAGGAACGCCCCGAAGCTCTGGCCCGCCGTCCCCTCGACCTTCACATAAAGGGTGTGGTCGGGCAGGCCGCGGGGGTGCCTGCGCACGACCTCGCCGCTCAGCCGCGTTCCGAACGCCCGGTCGTGGTTCGTGACGCGGAGCGAGAGGCGGACGGGCCGGCCGCGCTCGAGCGCGGGCCGCGTCCGCTCCAGCAGCTGTTGGTCGAGCGGGTGGACGTAGCCGCGCCGGGGCTGCGGACGGACGCGCCGCGGCGCGTCCCGCCCCTCGGGCCGCTCCAGCAGCTTGGAGACGTCGAGCTTGGCCGCCTTCCGATGCTCTTTAGGGCGGAGCGCCCGGGGCTTCAGCAGGTCCGTGCGCCCGACCGCCTCGTCGAGCGAGCGCAGCCCCAGCCGCGCCAGCAGCGCCCGCACCTCCTCCGCCACGAAGCGCAGATAGTTCATCACGTGCTCGGGCTTTCCCCGGAAGCGCCTTCGCAGTCGGGGATCTTGGGTGGCCACGCCGACGGAGCACGTGTTGCAGTGGCACTTCCGCAGCATGACGCAGCCCAGTGAGATCAGCAGCGCGGTCCCGAAGCCGAACTCCTCCGCGCCCAGCAGCGCGGCGACGAGCACGTCGTGGCCGGTGCGCAGGCCGCCGTCGACCCGCAGCTTGACCCGCGAGCGGAGCCCCTGCTCCCGCAGCACCCGCTGGGCCTCGGCCAGGCCCAGCTCCCAGGGCAGCCCCGCGTGCTTGATCGACGTCTTGGGGGAGGCGCCCGTCCCGCCGGAGTCGCCCGCGATGAGGATGGCGTCGGCCCCGGCCTTGGCCACCCCCGCCGCGACCGTGCCGACGCCCACCCGCGAGACGAGCTTGACGTGGACCTCCGCGTCGGGGTTGGCCTGCCTCAAGTCGTAGATGAGCTGGGCCAAATCTTCAATAGAGTAGATGTCGTGGTGGGGCGGCGGCGAGATGAGCTCGACGCCGGGCACGGTGTGGCGCACTCGGGCGATCTCCTCGTTGACCTTATGGCCGGGCAGCTGGCCGCCCTCGCCGGGCTTCGCCCCCTGGGCCATTTTTATTTCGAGCTGCCAGGCTGTTCTTAAGTAGCGAACCGTCACGCCGAAGCGCCCGCTGGCGACTTGACGGTTCTTGCAGGCGGCCACGGTGCCGTAGCGCTCCTCGGGCTCGCCGCCCTCCCCCGAGCTGGCGACGGCCCCGAGCTTGTTCATCGCGATCGCCAGCGTCTCGTGGGCCTCGGGGCTCAGCGCCCCGTACGACATCGAGCTGGCGAAGAAGCGCTTCACGATCGCCTCCACGGGCTCCACGCGATCGAGGGGGATCGGCTTCGCCCTCTCGGTGTTCAGCTCGAGGAGCCCGCGGAGGGCCTGCAGCTCTTGAAGCTGGCGCCGACAAAGCTCCGAGAACATCTTGTACGCGCGGGGGTTGGCCGTGCGGGCGGCCCACTGGAGCGTCCCGATCGTCTCGGGGGTCCAGAGGTGGGCCTCGCCGTCCCGGCGCCAGTACAGGTCGCCGCCCGCCTCCAGCGGCAGCGCCTCGGGGGCTTGAGGCCCGAACGCCCGCGCGTGCCGCTCCCGCAGCTCGCGCTCGACGTCCTCCAGCTCGAGCCCGCCCAGCGGGCTGGCCGTCCCCGGGAAGAACTTTTCGATCAGGCGCGGCCCTAGACCCAAAGCGTCGAAGAGCTGGGCGCCCTTGTAGCTCTCGAGCACCGAGATGCCCATCTTCGCCATCACCTTGAGGAGGCCGTCCTCGAGGGCGTGGACGTAGCGCTTCTCGGCCTCCGCGTACGCGTCGGGCGGGACGAGCGCCCGGAGCGTCTCGTAGGCCAAGTAGGGGCAGACCGCGTCGGCGCCGTAGCCCAGCAGCACGCACAGATGATGCACCAGATGGGGCTCGCCGCTCTCGACGACCAGCGAGGCCCGTGCCCGCAGGCCCTTGCGGATGAGGTGGTGGTGCACCCCCGCCGTGGCCAGCAGGCTGGGGATCGCCAGGCGCTCCTTGCTGACCGAGCGGTCCGTCAGGACGAGCAGTTGGGCGCCCTCGAGGACGGCCCGCTCGGCCCCCTCGAGGAGCGCCTCCACGGCCCCCTCCAGCCTCTGAGATCGAGGAAAGGTCAGGTCCAGCTCGCGGACGGGGAAGCGCCCTTGGGCTTTAAGCGCGTCCAGCTCGGGGGGGCGGAGCACGGGCGAGGCCAGCCGGAGGCGCTTGGCGTGCTCGGGGCCCTCCGTCAGCAGGTTGCCCTTCGGCCCCAGGAAGCTGTCCAGGGAGGTGACGAGCCCCTCGCGGAGGTAGTCGATCGGCGGGTTGGTGACCTGGGCGAACGACTGCTTGAAGTAGTGGAACAGCGTCTTGGGCTGGCGGGAGAGGGCGGGGGGCGGGGCGTCGTCGCCCATCGCGCCGACGGGGTCCTTGCCGTCCTCGGCCATCGGGAGCAGCAGCCGCTCCACCGACTCGCGGGTGTAGCCGAAGGCCCGCTGCCGGGCCGCCAGCCCTTCCTCATCTCCATCTGAATCTGGGCGTTGGGCCTCCCGCCCGTCGCGATCGCTGGCCCGCTGGGCCTTGACGAGCGGTGCCAGGTCCACCCGCCCGCGGAGCCAGCGGGCGTAGCGCTTGCGGCGCATCCCGAGCCGCTCCTCCAGCTCCGGCTCGCTCAACACCTTGCGGGCCTCGGGGTCGTAGAGGAGCATCTGGCCGGGGCGCAGGCGGCCCTTCTCGACCACCTCGCGGGGGCTCAAGGGGAGCACGCCCGCCTCGCTGCTGACGATCAAGCGCTCACGGGTGAGCGCGTAGCGGGCGGGCCGGAAGCCGTTGCGGTCAAGCAGGGCGCCGGCCCAGTGGCCGTCGGTGAAGGCGACGAAGGCCGGGCCGTCCCACGGCTCGACGATCAGCTCGTGATATTCGTACCAGGCGCGGGCCTCGGGCGAGAGCCACGGGTCGTGGCGGTGCGCGGCGGGGATGAGCATCCGCAGCGCCTGGGGGAGCGACCGCCCGGCGTGCACCAGCAGCTCGACGACGTTGTCCAGCACGGCCGTGTCGCTCTGGTCCTCGTGGGTGACCGGCTTGATGACGTCCCAATCTTCATACAGCTTGGGGTGCCTCAGGTCGGCCTCCCGCGCCCGCACCCCGTTGAGGTTGCCCCGTAGCGTGTTGATCTCGCCGTTGTGGGCCAGCAGCCTCATGGGCTGGGCCAGGGGCCACGAGCCCAGGGTGTTCGTGGAGAAGCGGGCGTGGACCAGCGCCATGCTTGAGCGCACCCGCGGGTCGCTCAGGTCGGGGTAATAGAGGCGCAGCTGCGGGTTGGTGAGCAGCCCCTTGTACACGGTCACCCGGCGGCTCAGGGTGCAGACGTAGACGTCGGGGCGGGTCGCCTTCTCGACGGCCCGGCGCAGCGTGTAGAGCCGAAGGTCCAGCTCGTCGGGCGCCAGGGGCTCGAGGGGCGCGACGAAGAGCTGCTCAATCCAGGGCTCGGAGGCGCGGGCCGTCTCGCCCAGCCCCGCGCCCTCGGCGTCCGTGGGGACGGGCCGCCAGGCGATCGCCCGAAAGCCCCGCCGCCCGACGAGCCGCTCGATCCGCGCCTTGAGCCGCTCGCGACGGGCCTCCGTCTTGGGCAGGAAGAGCTGGCCGACGCCGTACTCGTCCTCCCCGAACGCCCTCAGCTCGGGGACGACGGCCCGGAAGAACTCGTGGGGCTTCTGAATTAAAAGGCCGGCGCCGTCGCCTGTATTCTCTTCTGCGCCGCGCGCCCCGCGATGCTCCAAATTCTCCAGCAACACGAGCGCGTCCTCGACGAGCCCGCGGCTCCGGCGGCCCCGGAGGTCGACGATCAGGCCGACCCCGCAGCTCGCCCGCGCCCGCTCCCACAGCGGTGCTTGCCGACCCAACTGCCCCAACTCCACAGCTCACCCCCTTGGCTCGCTTGGCCGAACATGCTGACGCAGGACACGAAGGCCCTGACGGTTGACCCTCGCGGAGGAACTCGCTGGAACTGCTGAACACTCTGCGCTTTAGGCGTGCCCTCCCCCCGAGGGGGAGGTGATCGCCGGGCGGAATCGGCAAGGCGGGAAGGGGCTGCCCGCACGGGGGTTCTGTGTTTGCGCCTGCGCCGGTCTCCGTACCCTCATCAAGGCCATCGGCTCCGCACCTTCCGCCGCCGGTGTGTTCATTTGTCCACGTTTGTCGGGATCGAACGGCACAAAGCGGGGGCGTTTATAGCACACTTCGCGCGAGATGTCAAGACCCGGCCCCGGCGGTCTGGGGGAGGCGGGAATGGGCGCGGGCGCAGGAGTGGAGCAGCCCGTAGACGTAGCCGTCGCGCAGCGCCAGCCAGCTCGCCTCGATGATGTCGTAGGAGACGCCGACGGTGCTCCAGGTCGCGCCCGAAGCGTCCTTGGTGGTGATGAGCACGCGGGGCTTGGCCGCCGTCCCCCGCTCCCGCTCCAGAATCCTGACTTTGTAGTCGACGAGGCGCATCCCCTCGATCTCGGGGTAGAAGCGGACCAGCGCCCGTCGCAAGGCGTTGTCGAGGGCGCTGACGGGGCCGTCGCCCTCCGCCCCCTCGACGACCTCTTGGCCCTGGACGCGCACCTTGACGACGGCCGTGGCCTTCTCGGCCCGCGAGCGCGAGCCGGCGCGGTGCCCCTGGACGTGGTAGCGCACCAGCTCGAAGAACTCGGGCACCTCGCCCCGCGCCCTTCGAATTAAAAGCTCGAAGGACGCGTCCGCGTCCTCGAACTGGTAGCCCTCGTGCTCCAGCCGCTTCAGCTCGTCGAGCAGCCGCTTTGCTTCATCGTCGGCGAGCCGGAAGCCCAGCTCCCGGGCCTTCTCCAGCACGTTGCTCCGGCCCGACAGCTCTGATAAGACATAACGACGGCGGTTGCCCACAAGCTCGGGCGGGATGTGCTCGAACGTTCTGGGGTTCTTGAGCATGGCGTTCACGTGGGTGCCGCCCTTGTGGGTGAAGGCGTTGGCGCCCACGAACGGGAGCCGGGGGTCGGGCTCCAGGTTCGCGAGCTCGCTGATCGTCCGCGACAGCGGGGTGAGCTGCTTGAGCTTGGCGGGGTCGGGCAGCGCCCGAAAGCCCATCTTGAGCGTCAGGTTGGGGATCACGCTGCAGAGGTCCGCGTTGCCGGTCCGCTCGCCGTAGCCGTTGATCGTCCCCTGGACGTGGCGGGCCCCGGCCCGCACGGCGGCCAGCGCGTTGGCCACCGCCAGCCCGCCGTCGTTGTGGGTGTGAATCCCTAGCGGGACCCTAAACGCTTGACGCACCCTCTGAGTAATCTCGAAGATCTCCTCGGGCAAGGAGCCGCCGTTCGTGTCGCACAAGACGAGCCAGTCGGCCCCCGCCTCCGCGGCCGCCCTTAGGGTCTCGAAGGCGTAGTCGGGGTCGTCCTTGAAGCCGTCGAAGAAGTGCTCCGCGTCGTAGATCACCTCGGGCACGTGGGCCTTCAGGAACGCCACGGAGTCCCGAATCATCCTGAGATTTTCTTGAGGCGTGGTCCGCAACACCTCGTGGACGTGAAAGAGCCAGCTCTTCCCGAAGATCGTGGCCACGGGCGTCCCCGCCTTGACGAGCTGCTTTAAGTTCAAGTCGTCTTCCGCGTCGACGTCGGCGCGGCGGGTGCTCCCGAAGGCCGCGACCTTGGCGTGCCTCAGCCTGAGGTCCTTGACGCGCTCGAAGAACTCGATGTCCTTGGGGTTGCTCCCCGGCCAGCCGCCCTCGACGTAGTCGACGCCGACCTCGTCGAGCTTCTGGGCCGCCTTGAGCTTGTCGAGCAACGAGAAGCTGACGCCCGCGCCCTGCGCCCCATCCCGCAGCGTCGTGTCATACACGTAGACGCGCTCGCCTTCCGCTCCTGCCGCCGTCTCCGCCATTCGCCTCTGCCTCCCTTTAGCGCAGCCGTTGGATCACGGCCCGGGCCATCTCCCGCGTCGTGAGGGAACCGCCCCAGTCGGGCGTCGTCTCGCCCGCTTCTACGGCAGCCTCCAACGCCCGCTGTACCCCCTGAGCCTCTTCAAGGTAGCCCAGGTGCTCCAGCAACATCGCGCCGCACAAAATCGCAGCCGTCGGGTTCGCGATCCCCCGCCCGGCGAGGTCGGGCGCCGTCCCGTGGACGGGCTCGAAGAGCGCGTGCTTTTCGCCCAGATTGGCGCTCGGGCAAAGCCCCAGTCCCCCGATCAGCCCCGCGGCCAGGTCGCTGAGGATGTCCCCGTAGAGGTTGGGCATGACGAGGACGTCGAAGCGCTCCGGGCGCAGCACCAGATGCAGGGCCGCCGCGTCCACGAGCGCCTCGTCGTACTCGACGTCTTTGAACTCTTGGGCCACGGCCCGCACGCCCTCCAAGAAGAGCCCGTCGCTTTGTTTTAAGACGTTCGCCTTGTGGACGGCGGTGACGCGCCGCCGCCCGCGGGCGCGCGCGTACTCGAAGGCGAACCTCGCGATTCGTTCGGAAGCCGAGCGGGTGATCACCCGCGTCGCGGTCACCACGCCCTCCGCAATCTGAGCTTCAAGCCCCTTGTAGAGG
>WFPR01000118.1 GCA_015487455.1 Candidatus Bipolaricaulota bacterium | reverse complement strand
TATAAGAGACAGGCTGGAAGGAGGCCCCCAGCCCGACCCAGCCCCTTTTACGCTTCGTCTGCGCCCAAACCCCCGAGGGGGCGGGCCTGGCGATCGCCACGCGGGGGCTCCACGAGTACGAGCTGGCGCCCGACGGGACCCTCTATTTGACGCTGCTGCGCGGCGTGGGCTGGCTCTCCCGCGACGACTTGAGCGTGCGGCCCGACCACGCCGGGCCGCCCTACCCCACCCCCGAGGCCCAGTGCTTGAGGCCCTTCGAGTTCGAGTACGCCCTGATCCCGTACTCGATCTCGATCGACGCCGGGCGGGCGGCCCCTCCGCCCGCCGCCGTCTGGCGGGAGGCGCTGACGTTCCACGCGCCCGCCTGGGCGGAGGCCGTCGCGCTAAGCGACTCTGAAGGCGGGCAGCTTCCCCCTTCCGGGAGCTTCCTGCGGGTGGAGCCCGAGGCGCTCGTCGTCAGCGCGCTCAAGCGGGCCGAGGACGGCGACGGCCTCGTGCTGCGGGTCTACAACCCGACGCCTCAGGCCCGCCGGGCGCGGCTCGGGTTCCCGCTCTTGGCCCCCGAGAGGGTCCTCCTCGCCACGCTGGAGGAGCGGCCCCAACGCCCGCTGGAGCTAGGCGATCGGGGCGTCGAGGTCGAGCTGCGCCCCTGGGAGATCATTACGCTCAAGCTTGTCTTCCCCTCGCGCTCGCGCTCACGCTCGCGCTCGCGCGCCGAGGGCGCTGAGGGCTGAGGTGAGGGTTCGAGGGCGGGAGGACGTTCACACCGCGACCTGAGTTCGCTATAATTTCGCGAATCGATCGTCACGACCGTGGGCCCCATAGGCGGGTCCTCAGCAAGGCAGATGAGGGGCAAGTACACCGTGGAGGAGTTGCTCATCCCGCCCAGGCTAAAGGACGGGGAGTTCGGCCTCGTCACCCGCGTCACGCCTCAAGAGGCGGGCTGGGAGTTCCTGAGCTTCGAAGTTTGGCGATTCAAAGAGGGCGAGCGCTGGGAGGCCGCCACGGACGAGACCCACGAGGCCGCCCTCGTCCTGCTCGGGGGAAGATGCTCCGTAGAATCGAATCGGGGCAAGTGGCCCGAGGTCGGGCGGCGCCCCAACGTCTTCGAGGGGATGCCCTGGGCGTTGTATCTACCCCAAAGCACGCGCTTCACCCTCACCGCCCTCACGGATCTGGAGGTCGCGTACGCCTGGGCGCCCGTGACGTCTGATAAAGTTTACGAGCCCAAGCTCGTCACGCCTCAAGACGTCGAGATCGAGATCCGGGGCGGGCACAACGCGACCCGGCAGATCAACTCGATCCTCCCGCCGGGGTTCCCCTGCCACCGTCTGGTCTGCGTCGAGGTCTACACCCCGGGCGGGAACTGGAGCAGCTACCCGCCTCACAAGCACGACGTCCACCGCGAGGACGAGCAGGGGAACGTGCTGGAGGCCGACTTAGAGGAAGTGTACTTCTACAAGTTCGACAAGCCCCAAGGCTTTGCGTTCCAGCGCGTCTACGCGCACGACGGGTCGTTCGACGTCGCCGTCGTGGCCCGCAACGACGACTTGATTTTGATTCCGGAGGGCTACCACCCCGTGAGTGCCGCTTATGGGTACACGTGCTACTACCTCAACGCGCTGGCGGGCTCGGCCCAATCTCTCGCGAACAGCGACGACCCCGACCACGCCTGGGTCAAGGGGACGTGGGACCGCAAAGACCCCCGGCTCCCGATCGTCTCCCCCGAGATGGAGGAGGCCCGATGAGCGAACGCTACGACGTCCTCGCGATGGGGCGAAGCTCCATTGATCTCTATGCCAACGAGATCGGCGTCCCCTTCGTGGAGATCAAGAGCTTCGCGGCGTACGTGGGGGGCTGCCCCACGAACGTGAGCGTCGGCTGCCGACGCTTGGGGCTGCGGAGCGCGCTGCTGACGGCCGTCGGGGACGATCTGGTCGGTGACTTCGTGCTGCACTTTCTGCAGAAGGAGGGCGTGGAGACCCGTTTTATCCCCCGGAAGCCCGGTCGGCGGACGAGCGCGGTGCTGCTGGGCATCGAGCCGCCCGACAAGTTCCCCCTCGTGTTCTATCGCGATAACTGCGCGGACATCGCGCTCACCATCGACGACGTGCGGCGGGCGCCCGTCCGCGAGAGCCGGGTGCTCTTCCTGACGGGGACGGGGCTGAGCCGGGAGCCCAGCCGCAGCGCCACGCTGTTCGCGGCCGAGGAGGCCAAGGCCCACGGCGTCCCCGTCTTCTTCGATCTCGACTTCCGCCCGGATCAGTGGCCCGACCCGCGGGCCTACGGGCTGGCCGTCCGCGCCATCCTCCGGTTGGTGGACGTCGCGATCGGCACCGAGGAGGAGACCAAGGCCGCCGTGGTGACCGACCCCGCCCAGGTGCGCGTCGAGCACTCCCAAATCACGAGCCCCGAGGTGCAGGGCGATCTGGAGCGGGCCGTCGAGGCGCTCCTGGGGCTGGGGCCCGACGCGCTCGTCGTGAAGCAGGGCGCCCGCGGCTCGACCGTCTACACCCGCGACGGTCAGACGATTCGAGCGATCCAAGCGGACCCCTTCCCCGTGGAGGTCGTGAACGTGCTGGGGGCGGGGGACGCGTTCGCGGCCGGGCTCATCTACGGGGTCCTGAAGGGCTGGGACTGGCACCGGGCGGCGCGGATAGGGAACGCCTGCGGCGCGATCGTGGCCACCCGCCACGGCTGCGCCAACTTCATGCCCTACGAGCACGAAGCCCTGCGGTTCATCGAGGAGCGGGGAGGCTTTTAGCTTGATCGAGGGGAGACCGACGGGCTCTCTCGTGAACGAACGACGGGGATGAGGAGGGACAACGAGACGATGGGCAGGACGGGGACCCGACGGCTGACGACGGCCCAGGCGCTCGTCGAGTTCCTGCGGCGGCAGTACGTCGAGCGGGACGGCGAGGCGCAGCCGTTCTTCGCGGGCGTCTGGGGGATCTTCGGGCACGGGAACGTGGCGGGGATCGGCCAGGCGCTGCAGCAGCAGCGCGACGAGCCCGACACCCCGAAGCTCCGCTACTACCAGGGCAAGAACGAGCAGGCGATGGTCCACATTGCTGCAGCCTACGCGAAGACGAAGGCCCGCCTGGGGACGTTTGCGTGCACGTCGTCGATCGGCCCCGGCGCGACGAACATGATCACGGGCGCCGCGGGCGCCACGATCAACCGGCTGCCCGTGCTGCTGCTCCCCGGCGACCTCTTCGCCCGGCGGAACGTCGCGCCCGTTCTCCAGCAGCTCGAATCTGAACATTCCCAGGACGTCTCCGTCAACGACGCGTTCCGGGCCGTCTCCCGCTACTGGGACCGCATCAATCGTCCAGATCAACTTCCGTTCGCGCTCATGGAGGCGATGCGGGTGCTGACCTCCCCCAGCGAGACGGGGGCCGTGACCCTCGCCCTCCCTCAGGACGTGCAGGCGGAGGCGTGGGATTTCCCGTCTGAGCTGTTCAAAAAACGCGTTTGGCCGATCCGGCGGCCGCTGGCCGACCGCGAGCTGCTCCGGCGGGCCGTCGACTGGATCCGAAACGCGAAGCGCCCGTTGCTGATCGCGGGCGGCGGCGTCGTCTACAGCGGCGCGATGGAGGCCCTCAAGCGCTTCGTCGAGCGGACGGGGGTGCCCGTGGGCGAGACCCAGGCGGGCAAGGGCTCGCTGCCGTGGGACCACCCGCAGAACGTCGGCCCCATCGGGGTCACGGGCTCGCTGGCCGCCAACCGCTTGGCCCAACACGCGGATTTGGTGATCGCCGTCGGGACGCGGCTGGGCGACTTCCCCACCGCCTCGAAGACGCTCTTCCAGCACCCCGAGGTGAAGTTCATCGCGATCAACGTCGCCGAGCTGGACGCCTACAAGCACGCCGCGCTCCCCCTGGTCGCGGACGCCAAGGTGACCTTGGAAGAGCTGACGGAGCGCCTGCGCGACTTTCAAGTGAGCGACGACTACGCTCAAGAGATCGCCCGACTCAAGCGCGAGTGGGACGCCGAGGTCGATCGGCTGAGGAAGCCCTCGGGGCGGGTGCCGCTGCGGCAGGCCGAAGTGATTGGGGCTGTAAACGAGGCGGCGGGCGAGCGGGGGATCGTCGTCTGCGCGGCGGGGAGCCTCCCCGGCGACTTGCACAAGCTCTGGCGGACCCGCGACCCCCAGGGCTATCACCTGGAGTACGGCTACTCGTGCATGGGCTACGAGATCGCGGGCGGGCTCGGCGCGAAGCTCGCCGCCCCGGAGCGCGACGTCTACGTCATGGTCGGCGACGGCTCCTATCTGATGATGAACTCTGAACTCGTCACAGCGGTGCAGGAGGGCCTCAAGATCACCGTGGTGCTGCTGGACAACCACGGGTTCAGCAGCATCAAGGGGCTCTCGCTGAGCGTGGGATCGGGCGGCTTCGGGACGGAATATCGCTTGAGGGACCCCAAGACGGGGGAGCTTGTGGGCGAGCCCCTGTCCCTCGACTTCGAGGCGAACGCCCGCAGCCTGGGGGCGCACGCCCTCCGCGCTCGAACGCTGGACGAGCTCAAGCAAGCGCTGGAGGAGGCCAAGCGCGTCGACAAGACGACGGTGATCGTCGTCGAGACGGCCCTCGATGAAAGGGTGCCGGGCTACGAGGCGTGGTGGGACGTCCCCATCGCGGAGGTCTCGGAGATGGAGAGCGTGCGGAAGGCCCGCGAGGCGTACGAGCGGATGCGGGAGCGAGAGCGATTCTTCCTGTAAGCGAGGGAGAGGAGGCGAGGCGAATGGCGACGACGGCCACGACGGTGGGCGCAAAGGTGGAGGTGCTGCCGAACTACGTCGGCGGCGCGTGGAGGCCCTCGAAGGCGAAGGAGTTCTTGGACATCTACAACCCGGCGACGGGCGAGGTGATCGCGCGGGCGCCCTGCACGCCCCCTGAGGAGGTCGACGAGGCCGTCCGGGCGGCGAAGGAGGCGTTCGAGGAGTGGCGGCGGGTGCCGCCCGCCGAGCGCGTTCAATATCTGTACAAGCTGAAGCGCCTGCTTGAAGAGAACCTGGACGAGCTGGCGCGCACCATCACGATCGAGTGCGGCAAGACGTACCAGGAGTCCGTGGGGGAGCTGCGCCGCGGCATCGAGAACGTAGAAGTGGCCTGCGGGATCCCCACGCTGATGCAGGGCTATCTGAGCGAGGACGTCGCCCGCGGGATCGACGAATTTCTCATTCGACAGCCCCTGGGCGTGGTCGTGGCCATCACGCCGTTCAACTTCCCGGGGATGATCCCCCTGTGGTTCCTGCCCTACGCGATCGCCTGCGGGAACGCGTTCGTGCTGAAGCCTTCAGATAAGACGCCGATCACGGCCCAGAAGATTTACAAACTCATTGAGGAGACGGGGCTGCCCAAGGGCGTGGTGAGCCTGGTCAACGGCGCCAAGGAGACGGTGGACGCGCTGCTGGAGCACCCCGACGTCCAAGCCGTGAGCTTCGTGGGCTCGACGCCCGTCGCCCACTACGTCTACGCGAAGGCGGCGCAGCACGGGAAGCGGGCCCAGTGCCAGGGCGGGGCGAAGAACCCCATCGTCGTGCTGCCGGACGCGCCCCTGGAGAGGGTGGCGAAGATCGTGGCGGAGTCGGCCTTCGGCTGCGCGGGGCAGCGCTGCCTGGCCGCCTCCGTGGCCATCCCGGTGGGCGAGGCCGCCGAGCCCTTCGCCGAGGCGATCGCGGAGGAGGCCAAAGCGAAGAAGGTGGGCTTCGGGCTCGACGAGGGGGTGGAGGTCGGCCCGGTCATCCGGGCCGAGGCCAAGGCCCGCGTCGAGCGCTTCATCCAGAAGGGACTCGACGAGGGCGCCCAAGCGCTCGTCGACGGGCGGAATGCGAAGATCCCGGGCTACGAGAAGGGCTTCTTCGTCAAGCCGACGGTGCTCTACGGCGTCCCGCCCCGGGGCGAGGTCGCCAAGACGGAGATCTTCGGCCCCGTGCTGAGCGTCATCCCCATGAAGACGCTCGACGAGGCGATCCGCTGGGTGAACGAGCACCACTACGGGAACATGGCCTGCCTGTTCACGCGGAGCGGCGAGGCCGCCCGCAAGTTCCGCTACGAGGTCCAGGCGGGGAACGTCGGGATCAACATCGGGGTGGCCGCGCCCGTGGCGTACTTCCCGTTCTCCGGCTGGAAGGAGAGCTTCTTCGGGGTGCTCCACGGCCAGGGGCGCGACGCCGTCGAGTTCTACACCCAGGAGAAGGTCGTCATCGAGCGCTGGCTCTAACCCGCTAACCCGCCAACCCGCCAAGCGATGGGCGCGATCGCGGCGAAAAGAATTTGGGTGGCGAACGCCCCGTGCTCCTGGGGCGTTTTGGAATTTGAAGAGGCCGCCCCACCGCCCTACGGCCCCGAGCGGGTGCTGGACGAGATCGCGGAGACGGGCTACGAGGGGACGGAGCTGGGGCCTTATGGCTTCTTCCCGACGGAGCCCGAGGCGCTCCGGGAGGCCTTGGAGCGGAGGGGCCTGGCGATCGCGGGGGCGTTCGTGCCCGTGGCGCTGGCCGACGAGGCGCAGCACGAGCCGGGCCTCCGCGAAGCGCTGACCGTGGCGAGGCTGATCGCGGGGGCCGCCTCCCCGAAGGCCCCGCTGCCCCGGCTCCTCTTGAGCGACGACAACGGGCGCGATCCCGTGCGGGTGCGGCACGCTGGGCGGGTCCGCCCCGAGCACATGCTCCCCGCAGAGCGCTTCCGGACGTTCGCCGAAGGCGCCGAGCGCATTGCGCGGGCCGTGCACGAGGAGACGGGGCTGAAAACGGCGTTTCACCATCACTGCGCGGGCTTCGTCGAGACGCCCCAAGAAGTGCAGCAGCTCATGGAGCTGACGGACCCTGACGCGCTGGGGCTGTGTCTGGACACGGGGCACTACGTCTACGGGGGCGGCGACCCTCTGGAAGCCATCGAGCTTTACGGGACGCGCCTCTGGCACGTGCACCTCAAGGACTGCTCCCAAGACGTGGCGGAGCGGGCGCGACGGGAGGGCTGGGACTACTTCCGGGCCGTGCGGGAGGGCCTCTTTCCCGAGCTGGGGCGGGGGGGCGTGGACTTCCCGGCTGTCGTGGAGGCGCTGAAGGGGT
>WFPR01000117.1 GCA_015487455.1 Candidatus Bipolaricaulota bacterium | reverse complement strand
GCTCAAGAGGGGTGCGGCAACCTCCGAGATCGCCGCGCAGCCCGCCAGCGCGACCAGCACCCCCACGAACACGAACGCGATCGTGAGCCTGAGTTCCAGGCTTGAACCCTCCAAATGACGGCTTGTCCCGCGTACAGGGCTCACGATACAAAACCTGGGATAAAAAGGCCATAAAGACGGCGCTAAACGAAGGCGGGAGACTGGCGGAGAGGGTGGGATTCGAACCCACGGTGCCCTTCCGGGCACACACGCTCTCCAGGCGTGCCTGTTCGTCCGCTCCAGCACCTCTCCGCGGGGAGCGTTGAGATTATACGCCCGCGTCTGTCCGGGCCGCAAGCCCCAGACGCCCCCTGGAGAGGGGGCCGACGCCCTCCCCACGGGCGGCCATCCGTCGTTCACCTCCCGGCCCTCGCGGGCGAAGATGCCCCTCGCCGCGGAGGTGGTGACGGCCTCATGCACCCAGGGAAGGGACCGCAGGCATCCCCACTCATCGGGACGTTGGGCCTGCCGCTCTTGCTTTTGCTCGGGCTCACGGGGCTGACAGGCTGTACGTTCACGGCGCGGCTGCCCGACGGGCGGGTCGTGCAGGCCTCGCTGCCCGATTGGGAGGTCCGGCGCGTCGTCGAGCGCCTGGACGCGCTGAGCCTGGAGCTCCTCCAAGAGAGCCGACGAGCGCGGGCCTACGGGCTGGCCCGGGTCGCGACGGAGCTGCGGGCGGAGCTGGCCCGCCTCCTGCGCCAGATGGGGGCGGGTCAAGTCGTCGATCTCCAAAAGCCCGCGCTCAAGCTCAAGGCGTACGAGTGGCAGCTCCAGGGCTTGATGACCTTCTCGGAGCGTCCCGAGCGCTACGCGCCCCTGAAGCGCACGCTTGAGCGCTTGAAGCGAGTGTTCTGGGGGTTCGTGGAGCGCCTGCTCCAGGCGGACCCGTAGCGACGGGTTGCGGTCGCTGCGGTTGTCGTTGCGCGCGGCTCCGCCCCTTGACGCCCCCGTTCGCCCTGTGCTTTAATCCCCAGGGCAGTGGCAGTGGCTGTTCACCCCCGAACGAGATGTGGTCCGCGTCACAGTTCGAGTCGTCGCGGGGGTGATATAGTGGGAACACAAGGGCCCTTGCCCTTGATAGTGGAGTGGGGACGCGACGGAGAAGCGACGCGAAGAAAAGGAGGCCCATGATGAGAGGTCGGATCGGCTTGGCTCCTCTGCTGGGCGTGCTCATCCTCTCCCTGTCCTTGCTTTGGCTGGGCTCCCCCGAGGCTCCAGAAGCGCGAGCGCAGGTCGCCGCCTCCGGCCTGTTCTTCACGCTGGAGCAAGGGGGGTTCTCGACGACGCTGAGGCCCATCCGGGGCACCCTGGACGTGGCCAGCTTCTACAACTACACCAACTTCCAGTCCAACCTCGGGTTCGAGGTGGTCGGGCGCAGCCTGCTCTTCCTCTACCTGGACGAGACGACGGGCGAGTACAGCTTGGTGATCGTCCACAGCCGGGCCGACGGTGGGGCGGGCAGCGTCACCTTCACGCTTGAGGGGGTGCCCCAGGGGGCGCAGTTCCAAGTGCAAGACGACCCCGACGATCAGTGGACCCTCGACCCGACGACCGGGACGGCGGAAATCCGCTGGACCTGGCAGGCGGGCTACAACGACGGCGGCGCGATCGGCCCGCTCCCCCAGGACTTCGCCATCACGATCACGCCGCAGTTCACCTCGGGGATCACGGAGTGGGCGGCCCTGAGCGGCACCGACGACCCCCTGAACCCCGAGACGGTCCTCATCCCGAGCCTCACCGAGCCGGTCACGCTCCGGGCGCAGCGGGGGGTGCCCCCCACGCCGGACTTCGTCTGGAGCCCGGAGGCGCCCGGGGTCGGGGTGCCCGTCACCTTCGACGCGCGGGCCTCGCGCCCGGCGCCGGGCCGCACGATCGTCCGCTACGAGTGGGACTTCGACGGCGACGGGATCTTTGAGGTCTCGACGGCGGACCCCGTCGTGCAGCACACCTTCACGGCCGTGGGCGAGGTCAAGGTGACGCTCAAGGTCACGGACGACCAGGGGATCAGCGCCACGATCACCAAGACCGTGCGGGTGCTCGAGATCCGCGCCCGCGTCGTGCGGAGCATCTCGACGCCCGAGGCGGCCGTCGGGCTGACGTTCCGGGTGACGATCGAGATCCAGCTGGGGATCGCCGTCAACGGCCTGGGGCTCGACGAGGACCTGCCGCCGGGCTTCGAGGTGACGCCCATCGACACGGCCGGGGCGACGTTCAAGCGGGCCGAGACGCAGTTCATCTGGGCCGAGACGATCCAGGCGAACGAGGTTCGGCGCGTCGTCTACGACGTGACCGTCAAGCCCGAGGCGGTGGTGGGCGAGCTGCCGCGCTGCTTCGAGATCACCGGCATCGTGCAGAGCGCCTCCCCGGCGTTCATCCAGCCCGTCGGCGGCGAGTCCCAGATCTGCCTGGTCGACTGCCTCTCCATCCCGGTGGCCATCGCGCACCTGAACGCCCAGGACGTCGTCGACCTGCGCCTGGACGAGTTCATCACCGCGGACCAGCTCCAGCGGGCGGTGGCCTACTGGCTCGAGGACGCGGGGGTGCCCGCCACCTGCAACGCGCTCATCGACTGGGAGACCCTCAAGGAGCTGGCGGCCCGCCAGCTCGAGGGCGTGCCCGTCGACGAGCCGATCCCCGACCGCTTCGCCCAGGGCGCGGCCGTCACCCGCACGATCCTCACGCCGTTGCCCTTCGGGCAGGTCTATCTGCCCAACGAGCCGGGCCGGGTCTTCCGCGTGCGGCTCGACATCGAAGCGCTGAGCGACCTTTCGGGCTACGGGCTCAAGGAGCTCTTCCCCGCCAACTGGGAGATCCGCCCGATCGAGAGCGCCGGGGCCGTCTTCAAGAAGGCCACCCGGGAGTGGGTCTTCACCGAGCGGCTGCTCGAGGGCACCCGCAAGACGATCCTCTACGAGGTCGTCGTGCCCGAGGGCGAGAGCACCGGGTTCGTCCGGTTCTCGGGCAAGAGCCAGGGGATCGTGCCCCGCTTTGAGGTCCCCACGGGCGGCGACACCGAGGTCGAGCTGGTCGAGTGCCTCACCGTCCCCGTGGCCATCGCCCACCTCGACACGACCAAGAACGACATCGACGTCACGATGTCCAACGTCATTCAGTTCGATCAGATCCAGGCGGCGATCGCCTTCTGGCTCGAGGACGTGAGCGTCCCCGGGACGTGTGGGCTGACGGTCGACTTCGAGACGATCAAGACGTTGATCGCCTACTGGCTGACGGACACCCCCATCGACAAGCCGCTGCCCGGCGGCGTCGCGCTGCCGCCCGGCCGCTGACCCGTCCCGCGTCCCGCGATAAGCCCGTGATAAGGGGGAGGGCAAGGG
>WFPR01000116.1 GCA_015487455.1 Candidatus Bipolaricaulota bacterium | reverse complement strand
CCTCCACACGGAGCCAGAAGGGGTCGTACTTCCCGTCGACGACGCGGAAGCGCACCTCGACGAGGTCGCCGTCGGGGTCGCGCAGGCGCACGCGGCCGGGGACGGCCAGGCCGTTGACCTCGATGCGCTCCGGGAGGTCGACGCCCACCACGACGGGCGGGTGGCCCCCCCGGGGCAGGTCCTGGCGCAGCGCCGCGCTCCCGCCCTCGTCCCCCGCCGCCGCGTCGACGAACGCGAACTTCTGGACGCGGTTGTTGTTGATCTCCGAGACGTAGATGGCGCCCTGGGCGTCGATCGCGATCCCGACGGGGTTGTCGAACTGCCCGGGGCCGCGCCCCAGCTCGCCCCACTTCAGCAGGAACTCGCCCTCGGGCGTGAAGACCTGGACGCGCTTGTTGGCCGAGTCGACGACGTACACGCGCCCCTCGGGGTCGAAGGCGATCCCCCAGGGGGAGGAGAACTGGCCGTCGCCGGGCTCGAGCGGCCCCTCGGGGCCGTCGGGGTCCCGGCAGCCCAGGCCGGGGTGGATGTACAGATCGCACAAGCCGCCCCACGCCCGCACGACCTCGCCCTCCGGGGTGAAGGCTTGGACGCGGTAGCCCAGCGAATCGACCACGTAGATCAGCCCGTCGGGGCCGACGGCGATCCCCGTGGGGCCGGTGAACTCGCCGGGGGCCGTCCCGAGCCCGCCCCAGCTCGCAAGCAGCTCGCCCTCGGCCGTGAACTTGTAGACGCGGTGGGCGTGCAGATCGCTGACGTAGACGGCGCCGTCAGGCGCGACGGCGATCCCCCAGGGCGTGAACGGCCTCCTCCCGCCGGGCGGCCCGCCCCAGGCGCGCACGGGCTCGCCCTCGGGCGTGAAGACCCGCACCCGATAGCCGAACGAGTCGCTGACGTAGACGAGGCCGTCGGGGCCGACGGCCAAGCCCGTGGGGCCGCGCAGCCCGCCCCACAGCCGCACGGGCTCGCCCTCGGGCGTGAAGACCTGAACGCGGTTGTTCATGTGCTCCGCGACGTAGACGAGCCCGTCGGGGCCGACGGCGATCCCCCAGGGCATGAAGAGCCGCCCCTCCTCCCGCCCCAGGCCGCCCCACTGCTTGATGAACGCGGGCGGCCCCGGCAGCGGGGCCGGGGCTGAGGTTCCCTCCGCGGCCTCCGCGGCGGTGCGGAGGCCATCCGTCGACATCAGCCAGCCGATCGCCACGAGGAGCAACCCGCCCAGGCTCAGCGACGGCGAGGGTAAGCGCGTACGCATGGGTTCCGTCCTCCCGCTCGAGGTTTCCCCGTCTCCGGGCAACCGGGGCTCATGCTACGAAACGCGAATTTCCCCTGTCAAGCTCCGGGGTGCGACCGCCCTACGGCGGCTTTGACCCCGCGTTGACCTCCCTGCGGTTGCCCCTTGATCCCGCCTGGGGATACAAAGCCTTCGCGTCAAACCCAAACAAACACAAGAAGGAGGCCCCCATGACTCGCGTTCACGGTCGAGTGCAAGCGCGTCGGATCAAGGCGCTCCTTCTCGGAGCGGTGGGTGTTGGGCTGCTCGGTCTGGTGGGCGGGCTGACGCCCCTGGGCGTGGCCCAGATGGGGATGATGGACGGCGAGCCGCTCCTCTTCCAGGCCGTCCTCTCGACGACGGGGGAGGTGCCGCCCGTCAGCGCCGAGACGCCGCACACGGCCTTCGGGCTGGCGATCTTCCGCCTCAGCGCCGACGGCACCCGACTCGACTACTCGATCATGTACAAGGGGCTGAGCGGTCCGGCGACGCTGGCCCACATCCACCGAGGCGGGATCGGCGAGGCGGGCGGCGTCGTGCGCACCCTCTGCGGCAAGCCGCCCGCGCCCGAGGCGCCCGCCCAGTGCCCCGGCGCGACGGGCGTCCTGAGCGGGACGTGGACGAGCGCCGACAGCCAGCCGCTGACCCCCGAGCTCGTCGAGGTCCTCAAGAACAGCGGGCTGTACGTCAACATCCACACGGAGCTGAACGGCGCGGGTGAGCTGCGCGGCCAGATCGTCCCGGTGCGCTAAGTCGCCCTTTGTTTGGAGTGAGGGTGGGGGTGGCGATTGGTCGAAAGGGAGCCGGGCCGGAGGGATGGCCGTTCGCAACGCTCTGTGCCCTCTTTCGCCCCCTAGGGAGGGGCCGCCCTCCGGCCCGGCTTCTCCCCCCTCCTCCAGCCGCCACGCCGCATCGACGTCGGCGTCGACGCCCGCCCCCCTTGATGCCCTCGGACCGCCGATGCTACGCTCTGATCGCAGCGACGTGGAGGTGCGGGAGGGCGAACGACGACCGATGGGCGCTTCGACGACGCCGCGCCCCTTCGTCTGGGCCGGGCTGAGCGTGGGGCTGGCCGCGCTGCTCACGGTCGTGTGGGGCGGCGTGTACCTGTACCGCTCGTACGCGAGCGCGAAGGCGCAGTTCGTGAAGCAGGCGGTCCTGTCGGCGCAGGTGTTCGCGGAGTCCGTCCGGGCGGCCCTGGAGGCCGACGCCGGGGCCAGGGCTGAGGAGGCCCGCCTGCAGCGCCTCACGCAGATGTTCGTGCGCGGCGACGTGCTCTACGCCCAGGTCGTCGATCGGGGGCGCGTCCGGGCGGAGGACCGCGTCGAGGCCGCCTTCCCCCTCAAGCTCGACGTTCAGCCCCTTCCGGGCGGGCGGGGGCGCGTCCGGG
>WFPR01000115.1 GCA_015487455.1 Candidatus Bipolaricaulota bacterium | reverse complement strand
GGGGGGAGGAAGGCGGGCGACGAGCGCTTGGCCTTCCTCCCCCCGTCCTTGCGCTCTTGTAGACTTTAAGGGGCGATGACGCGCTACCTCCTCGCGCGCGTGGTGCACGCCCTGATCGTGATGTGGGCGGTGGCCACGCTGGTGTTCTTCATGCTGCGGGCGGTCCCCGGCGACCCCCTGCGGGCGATGCTCTTCGACGTGGGCGACCCCCAGGCGGCCGAGGCGCTGCGCCGGAGTTTGGGGCTCGACCGCCCCGTGTACGTGCAGTACGGGCTCTGGCTGGGGCGCCTCCTCCAGGGCGACCTGGGCCACTCGATCTACGGGAGCCGCGTGGCCGTGAGCCGCATCCTGAGGGAGGCCATCCCGAGGACGCTCGCGCTGGCCAGCTTGGCGTTCCTGATCGCGCTGCTGTTGGCCGTCCCGGCGGGGATCCTCTCGGCCGTCAAGCGGGGGTCGGTGTGGGACCACACCTTCACCGTCTTGGCGTTTTTGGGGCTGAGCATGCCCGACTTCTGGCTGGCGATCCTGCTCATCCTGGTCTTCGCCGTCCAGCTGGGGTGGCTCCCGGCCATCGGGTACGTGCCCCTCTCCAAGGGCTTCTGGCCGTGGCTCTCCCACCTGATCCTGCCCGCGATCGCCACCGGGACGGCCTTTTCAGCGATCCTGGCGCGCATGATCCGCTCCTCGATGCTCGAGGTGCTCCGCTTCGACTACGTCCAGGTGGCGCGGGCCAAGGGGCTGCCCGAGCGCGTCGTGATCGTCAAGCACGCGTTCCGCAACGCGCTCATCCCCGTCGTCACGGTGATGGGGATCGCCTTCGCGCTGCTGATGAGCGGCGCCGTCATCGTGGAGAACGTCTTCGCCATCAAGGGGCTGGGGCGGGTGCTCATCCAGGGGATCCTCAACCGGGACTACCCCGTCGTCCAGGGGGCCATCCTGGTCATCTCGGCCGTCTTCGTCTTCACCAACCTGCTCGTCGACGTGCTCTACACCGTGATCAACCCGAGGATCCGCTACGAGGGCTGACGCCGTTGACCGACGCTGAGGGAGGATCTATCTAGGAGGGCGGACGCGAATGCAGCCTCGACCGGAGGGACGGGCCCCCGCGACGGCGGGGGCCGCGGCCGCGAGCGCCCGGGACCGGGAGGAGGGCCCCGCCACCGCCCCCGCCCCCGCCGCGTCGGCGCCGGTGGCGGCCGCGCCGACGTGGGGGAAGCGGGGGTGGCGGGTCCTCCGGCGCGACAAGAAGGCCCTCTTCGGGTTGGTGGTGCTGGGGCTCTTCACCGTGGCCGCGATCTTCGCGCCCTGGGTGGCCCCCTACGATCCCAAAGCGCAGGACTTCGAGATGCTCCAGCCCCCCTCGGCCCAACACCCGTTGGGCACCGACGATCTGGGCCGGGATCTCTTCAGTCGCATCGTCTACGGGGCGCGGATCTCGCTCTTTGTGGGCGTCGTCACGGTGCTGCTCGCCCTCGTCGTCGGGGTGGCGCTGGGGCTGGTCGCGGGCTACTACGGCGGCTGGCTCGACCACCTCATCATGCGCTACATCGACCTTCAGTGGGCCTTCCCCAACTTCCTCATCGCGGTGTACCTGGTGGCCGTCTTCGGGACGGGGCTGGAGAACGTGATCGTGGCCATCTCGCTCGCGTTTGTGGACGACTTCGCCCGGATCGCCCGCGGGATGGTGCTGGCCATCCGCGAGGAGGAGTACGTCGCGGCCGCCAGGGCGGTGGGCGCCTCCGACGGGCGGATCCTGTGGCGCCACGTGCTGCCAAACGCCCTGGCCCCCCTCCTGGTGCAGGCGACCGTGAGCGTCTCGTACGCGATCCTGGCCGAGGCCGGGCTCTCGTTCCTGGGGCTGGGGGTCAAGCCTACGACCCCGACTTGGGGCCTGATCCTGGGCGACGCGCGGACGTTCATCTCGCGGGCCTGGTGGCTCGGCGTCTTCCCGGGGCTGGCGATCATGCTGACGGTGCTCAGCATCAACTTCCTGGGCGACGCCCTGCGGGACGCCTTCGACGTGCGGGAGTACGAGGAGGAGCGGGAATGACGTTCTCCATCGTCGGGTGGGATCCCGACCCGAAGACGGGGGGCTTCGGGGTGGCGGTGGCCACGGCCCGGCCCAACGTGGGGAGCCTGGTGCCGTTCGCGAGCGTAAAGGGCGCGATCGCCACCCAGGCCCGGGTCAACACGGAGCTGGGGCGGCAGGGCTTGGCGCTGCTGGAGGCGGGCGTGCCCCTGCGCGTCGCCCTCCGAGCCCTCCTGGAGGCCGACCCGGATCGCGAGCTCCGTCAGGTGCACGGGCTGGACGCCCACGGCCCGTTCGCCTTCACGGGCCGCGCGTGCGTGGAGTGGGCCGGGCACCGCGTCGATCCCCGGGGCCGCTACACCGTGGCGGGGAACATGCTCGTCGGCCCTCAGGTGCTCGAGGCGATGGCCGAGGCGTTCGAGCGGTCCGAGGGCGAGGAGCTGAGCGAGCGGCTGCTGCGGGCCCTGGAGGCGGGCCAGCGGGCGGGCGGCGACAAGCGGGGGAAGCAGTCGGCCGCGCTGCTCGTGGCCAGCCCCCAGCCCCGCTACTATCATAACCTGAGGGTGGACGACCACCCTGACCCCGTGGCGGAGCTGCGCCGCGTCTACGGGGTCGTGGTGGAGCACGCCCGGCGGCTGGAGCGGGAGTACGGCCCCGAGGGGCTCAAGCTCTTCAGCCGGGTGAAGCTCTAGCCCGCTCCGGCGTTCATGAACTCCACCGCGCCGCCGAGGAGAGGACGGCGGGTGAGCAAAAGGAGGGGACCGCCTTTGAGCGCACAACGGGTACGCGTACGTGGGCTTTCGCGTTCGACGGTGCGGGCGCCGCGGGCGATGGTGGCGACCAGCCAGCCGCTGGCCGTCCAGGCCGGGCTCGATGTGCTCAGACGGGGCGGGAACGCCGTGGACGCCGCGATCGCGACCGCGGCCGTCCTGGGCGTTGTAGAGCCCATGAGCACGGGGATCGGGGGCGACGCCTTCGCGCTCGTCTGGGACGCGAACACGCAAACGCTGTACGGGCTGAACGCCAGCGGCTACGCCCCCCGGGCCGCCACCCTCGACGCGTACGGGCGAAGGGGCTTCGATCGCGGGCGGGGGATGCCCCAGGAGGGCATCCTGAGCGTCACGGTGCCGGGGGCGCCCCGCGGCTGGGAGGCGCTCCTGCAGCGCTTCGGCTCCAAGTCGCTCGAGGAGGTGCTCCGGCCCGCGATCGAGTACGCCGAGCGCGGCTTCCCCGTGATGGAGAAGACGGCCCGGCGCTGGGGGCAGCTGGAGGCGCGCCTGAGGCGCGATCCCGACGCGGCCGCGACGTACTTGATCGGGGGGCGGCGGGCGCCCCGCCCCGGCGAAATCTTCCGCAACGAGAGGCTGGCCGCCACGCTCAAGACGCTCGCCCAGGAGGGCGTCGAGGCGTTCTACAGGGGCGCGATCGCCGAGCAAATCGTGCGGGCGTCGGAGGCGCGGGGCGGGCTGCTCGCGCCCGACGACCTGGCCGAGTACGAGCCGGAGTGGGTCGAGCCCTTGAGCGTTCAGTATCGTGGCGCGCGGGTGTACGAGCTGCCGCCCAACGGGCAGGGGCTCGTCGCGCTGCTCGCCTTGGGCCTCCTCGACGGCTTCGCGCTGAGCGGGATGGAGCCCGCCGAACGTCTTCACCTGATCGTCGAGGCGATCAAGCTCGCCTTCGACGATGGCCAAAGGGTCATCGCCGACCCGCGCTTCGCGGACGTCCCCGTGGGGCGCCTCCTCTCGCCCGACCACCTCTCACGAAGGCGCGCCTTGATCGGGGAGCGGGCGCTGGACCTCGGGGCGCCGCGGGCGCCCGAGGGCGGGACGGTCTACCTCACGGTCGTGGACGAGCGGCGCAACGCCGTCTCGTACATCGAGAGCCTGTACATGCCGTTCGGCTCCGGCGTCGTCGCGGGGGAGACGGGCGTGCTGCTCCAGAACCGCGGCGCGCTCTTTTCGCTCGACCCCGAGCACCCCAACCGCCTCGAGCCGCGCAAGCGCCCCTACCACACGATCATCCCGGCGATGGCCTTTCGCGATGAAAGGCCCTGGCTCAGCTTCGGGGTGGTCGGCGGCTTCATGCAGCCGCAGGGGCACGTCCAGCTCCTCGTGAACCTCCTCGACCTGGGGATGGACCTCCAGGAGGCGCTCGAGGCCCCTCGGGTCCGCTACCTGCTGGAGGGAAAGCGGATCGCCCTCGAGGAGGGCTTCCCCGACGGGGTGCGGGAGGCGCTCGCGCGGCGGGGCCACGAGATCGCCCCGACGGAGGGCTTCGGCGGGGCGCAGGCGATCCTCCTCGACCCCGAGACGGGGGCGCTGGCCGGGGCCTCCGACCCCCGCAAGGACGGCTGTGCCCAGGGGTTTTAGGCGCGCTTTATGGAGTTTTTTGGGCTCGTCGTCGCGGCGGTGGCCATCGGCGGGGTCGCCAGCATGATCGGCGTCGGGGGCGGGGTGTTCATGGTCCCGCTGTTGGCGTTCTTCTTCGTGCCCACGACGCAGGTGGCCGTCGGGACGAGTCTGGCCGCGATCGTGTTCAACAGCCTCTCGAGCACCCTGGGCTACGCCCGCCACCGAGCCGTCGACTTCAGGCTGGGCCTTTGGCTCCTGCCCACGGCCACCGGCGGCGCCTGGCTCGGGGCGTACCTCACCAACTTCATCTCCAGCGCGGGCCTCTCGATCGCCTTCGGGCTGTTCTTGATCTACGTGGCTTTGATAATGATCGGGGGCAAGGAGCCCAAGGAAGTGGCGGCCTGGCTCCGGGCGAAGCCCAAACCCAAGCCTGACAACCCAAGCGCGAGCACGGCCCACGGTCACGTAAACAAAGACGAGACGAAGGCGTTCTCGCCGCTAGCTGCAGGGCTCGTCGGGCTGATCGCGGGCCTGGCGTCGGGGTTCTTCGGGATCGGGGGCGGGGCGGTGATGGTCCCGGCGATGACGCTGCTTTTGGGCGTCGACATCTTGAGGGCCGTCGCCACGAGCCTGTTCGTGATGGGGCCGTCGGCGCTCATCGGGGCGCTGCAGCACTACGCCCAGGGGAACGTGCGGCTGGAGTACGCCCTCCCCCTCGCGCTGGGGATCGTCGTGGGCGCGCAGCTGGGCGCCTACACGGCCACCCGCGTCCCGAAGCCCTTTTTACGAAGGCTCTTCGGGGTCGTGCTGCTGTACTCCGCCTTCAACATGATTTGGCGGGGCTTGACAGGCTAGGGCGTTCAGCCGCCGCTGGAGCGAGAGCGCGAAGCCCAGCGCGCCGAGCGCCACGCCCACCAGCCCCAGCCCGATCAGGCCCACGACCCAGCCGAACCGCTCGTGCTCGCGCCAGGCCCGCTGGAGCGCCTCGTCCAGGGCTCGAACCCGCTCGCGCAGCGCTGCGCGCTCCTGGCTCGCTTGGGCGAGCCCCTCCGTCAGCGCTCGCAGGCGCCCCGTCCGCTCGTCGAGCTGCTGGACGCGGGCCTCCAGCGCGATGAACAGCTCCCTAAGGGCCTCGACGCGCTCGGGCGGGACGCGTTCCGCCTGCGTCCGCAGCTCTTGGAGCTGTTGACGCAAGTGAACGAGTTGAGCCGTGGGGCTGGTGGGCAGCCCGTGGCGCGGCGGCCCCAAGTACGGCCAGCCCGCCCGCTCCCCGAGCCCCAGCATCCTGAAGGCCAAGTACATCGCCCCGGCGGTGGTGAAGCGGCTGTTCGCGATGATCCAGTCGCCCAGCACGGGGTCCCGCTTGATTCGAGCGACGAAGACGGGCGCCTTGCCGTAAGGGCCTCCGACGTCCTGGGGGGCGGGGACGGGGTCGCCGTCGGCGCTCCCGCCCGCCTCCTCGCCCTCCGCGACCATCAGCCGGGCGCGCTTGACGATCGTCTCGAAGAACTGGGCGTAGCGGACGCGGGCCTCCACGAGCCCCAAATCGTGAATGGCCGCCCCGAACGCGCCGACGAGGTCCCCCACCGTCCGGACGTCGTAGTCGTACGCAGGCTCGTTCGCGTTCTCTTCGTCTGGGGCGGTGCGGTAGGCGCCCACCCGCTCGTCCCACCGCGTCTGAAGGGCCGCCCAGAGCTGGAGGGCGGCCCGGCGGAGGGCCTCGTCGCCGAGCAGCCGGGCCGCGACGGCCAGCGCCCGCATCGCCGCCGCCTGATCGCCCAAGGGCACGCTTTCGCCCTTTGACTCTGCGCTTGAGATCGCCATCATCAGCGCCCGGGCGCGCTCCCGGAGAATATCAAGCGCTCGGGTCAGCTCGGGGCCTTCGGGGAGCGTGGCCGCGTAGGCGCACAGGGCTTCGAGGAGAAGCGCGGCATTGCGCAGGGGGAGGGCCGTCCAGCCGGGGTGGCCGACTCGTACGCCCAGATGGCCCAGAAGAGCCGGATCGCGCGGCGCTCGGCCTCCGCGCGCGAGATCGGGCCGCGATAGAGCGCTTGCTCCGTGAGGGGGAGCAGCTCGGCGTAGGCCCACAGCATGAGCGCTTGATCCAGGGCCGAGGGCTCGCCCGTGGGCTCCCCCTCGGGCCCGAGGCGCGGGCGGTGGAGTCCTGTGGCCGGATCCCGCAGCTTCTCATGGGCGAACTGCAGCAGCCGGGCGGCCCGCACGCCCAGCTCAACCGCCCGGGCCGCCTCGTCGCCCGGGACCGCGCCCGCCTGATAGAGCTGGGCGAGCTGCTTCGCGTGGCCCACGAGCGCGATTGCCGTCCAGGCGAGGGCTCGGGTCGCGATCGTCCTGTCGGCCCTCGCGGGGCTCCACTCGCGGCTCCCCGTCTGCACATATGCGGGGTCGCCGGAGGCGTAGGGGGCGAGCAGCCGCCCGTCCTCGAGGAGCCCCATCTTCGACGCGAGCAGCGCCTCGACGTTGTAGCGGGAGTACCAGTACGACTCGCGGGCGGCCTCCTCCCAGCCGGACGCTTGTGCGGGCGCGTCAGGAGCCAGGGCGCCCGAGCCCAGCGCGAGGGCCAGGAGCGCAGAAGCGATAAAAGGTAAGCACGCTCGTCGCATGAGGGAGCACCTCGAGGGGATCATAAGCCGTCAAGTTGTCCCCTCAAAGGACGGCGGTCCCTCTTCAAGAGCTTCCTAGGGCAGTTTCGCCTTCTAAAGGTGCAGCGAACCTCCTATAAGGTGATCCCAAGAACAGACTTTGGTCACCACAGGGGTAAAAATTTGGGACGTAGCTTCTTGAGCTGAGCGGGGCGAGCGAGGCCAAGGCGCACAACACGGAGGGGAAGGATGCAGATAGGGAGGCAGACGCGGGGGCGGACGCGGGCGTGGGCGTGGGCGTGGGCGTTGGGGTTGGCGCTGGCCGGGATGTGGGGC
>WFPR01000114.1 GCA_015487455.1 Candidatus Bipolaricaulota bacterium | reverse complement strand
GGCGGTGGCGGCCCGGACGGCCGCCGAGCGCGGCGCGCGCGTGCTTTTATTGGAAGGCCGCCCCGAGGTCGGCCGCCCCGTGCAGTGCACCGGCCTTTTAAGCGTGCGGGGCTTCGCGCTCTCGGGGGCGCCCGAGGACGTGATCGTGCGCGAGATCCGGGGCGCCCTCGTCTACGGGCCGGGGGGCGAGACGCTCACCCTCGAGAAACCCCAAACGCACGCCTACGTGATCGACCGGGACCGCTTCGACGTCGCGCTCGTCGAGCGGGCCGCTCGGGCGGGCGTCGAGGTGCGGCTGAAGGCGCGGGTGGTGGGCCTGGAGCGCTCGTCCGTCGCGCGGACGCTCCTCATCAGGGTCAGGGGCGACGGGCGCGGGCCCGTGCGCCTGCGGGCGCGGGTGGTCGTCGGGGCCGACGGGCCCAGGAGCGTGGTCGCGCGGGCCGCCGGGCTCCCCCCGCCCCGCAAGACGATCGTCGGCGTCCAGGCCGTGATGCGCTACAGCCCGCCCCGCGACGACGGCGTGGAGGTCTGGCTCGGGCGCGGCGTCGCGCCGAACTTCTTCGCCTGGGCCGTCCCGGCCGCGCCCCACACGGCGCGCGTCGGGCTCGGGACCGACGACCCCAAACAAGCCAAGGCGCTCTTCGACCGCTGGGTCGCCCGGCGGTTCCCCAGCTGCGAGATCTTGGGGTTTCAATCGGGCGCGATCCCCGTCGGCCCCGCCCCGAGAACCGTGACGGACGGGGTTCTGCTCGTGGGGGACGCGGCCGGGCAGGCGAAGCCGACGTCAGGCGGCGGTATCTACACGGGGATCGCCTGCGCCCAAATCGCGGGCGAGGTGGCCGCCCGGGCGGCCCTGGCGGGCGACGCCTCCGAAAGAACCCTAACGGAGTACGAGCGCTGCTGGCGTCGGCTCCTCGGGAGGGAGCTGCGCCTCGGCTGGGAGCTGCACCGCGCGCTCTGTGCGCTGAGCGACGAGGAGCTGAGCGCCCTCCTTCGCGCGGTCCAGCGGAGCCCCGAGCTGATCGCGCTGCTCAACGAGCACGGTGACATCGACCACCCGAGCCGGGTGGCCAAAGCGCTGCTCAAGCGCCCCGAGCTGTGGGGCCGGCTGGGGCGGGCCGCGCCCCGCGCGCTCGCGGGCCTGTGGCCGACGGCCCTCGCCCTGCTTTGAGCGGGCGCTCACGCCACCCCGGGGACGAAGACGACGGCGAAGACGACGATGAGGAGCCGACGGACCCAAACGCCCAAGCGCCGCGCCCGAACTCGGGTTCGAACCCGATGGACCGCTTCTCCTCTGCTTGAGGCCCTCCGCACCTGGTCGCTTCAGCCCCGCTGGAAGCCCCAGGCGCTCGCGGCGTTGGCGATCGTCGGCGTCCCGTTGGCGGCCGTTTTCGCGCTGCGCGGCGACACGAACGCGCTCTACGTCCTGCTGCTGATCGCCGTCTCGCTGGGGCTGCTCGTCTGGGCGTGGCCCCGCGTCCTGTTGGGCTTGACGGCCGTCCTCCTGTACACGCAGCCTCTGCTCATTTATTTAGGCAACACGGAGTACGGCTACACGAAGGCCGTCTACTCGCTGGGGGTCATCTCGCTGCTGCTCGTGATCTGGACGGGGCGCTGGGCGCTCAGGGGCCGTGGGGAGCTTCAACTCACCCCCTTGAGCGCGCCGGGGCTCGTGGTGCTCGTGGCCGCCCTGCTCTCGCTGACCCACAGCCGTGACTTCTGGGCGAACTTCCAGTACGTCGTGCTGTTCGTGTACTTTGGGGCGTTCGGGCTGCTGGTGGCCAACGAGCTTCGGGATCGTCGCGATGTTGCCTTTCTGTTGATTGCGCTGCTGCTGAGCGCGTTCCTCGCGGCGGGGTACGGCCTGCTGCAGTACTACGGGGTGCTGCCCGGCGCGCCGGGCGCCAAGTGGACCGGCGCGATCATCTCGACCTTCGGGAACAAGAACTATCTGGCCGGGTTTTTGAGCTATCTGGTCGCGCCGGGGCTGGCGCTCCTGCTCGTGCGGGAGCGCCCCTGGGAGCGGGGGCTCATCGCGGGGGCGCTGGGCGTGATCTACGTCACGCTGGTGGCCTGCGCGTCCGACTCCGCCTGGCTGGCCGTGATCGCGTCGTTGGGTGCCCTGTTCGTGGGGCTCGGGCTCGTGGGGCAACTAGGGCGCCTGGGGCGGGAGTGGCCCTGGGTGGTGGGGGTCGTCGGGTTGAGCCTCGCGCTCACGGCCGCGCTGGGCGCGACGAGCCCGGCGTGGGTGCGGCGGGGGTACTCCGAGCTGGGGTGGGTCGCGCTGGCGGCGACGCTCGCGCTGCCCGCCCTGGCGTGGGCCGTCCGGCAGTTCGCGCAGCTCCCCAAGCGGACGAGGGGCCTCGCCGTGGGCGCCGCCCTCGCGCTGATCGCGGTCGGCCTGATGACGCCCTGGGGTCGGGGGCTCGTGCAGGACGTCTGGCGGTACGTCGAGACGAACTCCGCGCGGGTGCGCGCCTGGGACTGGTGGGTCGCCTACGAGATCTGGAAGGACCACCCGATCGTGGGGACGGGCCTCGGCGACTACAAGCGGGAGTTCTTGCCTTACAAGGGGCGATTTCTGGAGACGCCCAGGGGACAAGCCTACAAGGAGCGCGTCGGGTACATTTTACGGGCGGCCCAGGCGCACAACGAGTACGTGCAGATGCTCGCGGAGTTGGGGCTCGTCGGGGCTCTAGGGATCGTGCTGTTCTTGATCGCGCTCGGCTGGACGGCCTGGCGTCGCCTGCGCGCCCTCAGGCTCCATCAAAAGATCCCTGAAAGCGTGCTGCTCGTCGGGCTCTTGGGCGGGATCGTCGCGTTCTTGAGCGACTCGGTCTTCAGCTTCCCGCTCCACCTGCCCGCCAACGCCTTGGCGTTCGTCTTCCTGCTGGGGGCCCTTTGCTCGAGGGCGCTCGGGGAGCCGTGGGGGGTCGTGCGCCTGGGGCGCGCGGGCTCGCGGGCGCTGGCCCTCATCGTGCTGCTCGTGGCCGTGACGGTCAGCGCCTTCGCGTACCGCGACTGGATGGCCGACCGCGCCCTCGACAGCGCAAAAATCTATCTGCACACGCTGGGCGACCTCCGCACGGCCGAGTACCTGCTGCAGAGGAGCGTGGCGTGGGACTTCGCCCCCGGCGAGGCGTACTACCACTTGGCGATGATCGCGCTGCAGCGCGGGGATCTGCGCCGGGCCAAGGAGCTGCTGGAGCGCTCGGTGCGCGTCTTCGTCACCGAGCGGAGCTACTACTATCTGGCCCAGATCAGTCTACAGCTCGAAGAGATCGACGACGCGGCCCGCTACGTCGACGAGCTGTTGGGCATGGACCCCGCGCCGGACCTCAAGCCCGACGCCTGGTACGTGAAAGCGCTCGTCAGCTACAAGCAGGGGAAGCCCGAGGAGGCCCTCGAGTGGCTCCGGAAGGTCATCGAGAAGCGCCCCAAGGAGGCCAAGGCGTACTTGAACATCGGCGAGATCTACGTCGAGTTGAGGCGCTTTGAGGAGGCGAGGCCGCTCCTGCGCCGGGCGCTCGTCCTGCTGGACGAGCAGCTCCAGGAGCTTCAAGAGCAGCTGGCCGCCCCCGAGCTCCCGCCGGGGATGCGCGAGCTGGCCCGCGCCCAGCAGCAGGAGCTGGAGCGGCTCAAGCGCCGCGCCGAGGAGCTGCTCCAAGCCCTCCCCTAGCGGGCTCCGTCCGCTTGTCGGCGTTCCCGGATCGCCTTAGAATGGGACCGCCATGGTCTTCGGGATCATCAAGCGCGCCGTCGATCACCTCTTCGGGGAGACGAACGAGCAGAAGCTCAAGCGCCTCCAGCCCATCCTGGAGGCCGTGAACTCTTACAGCGATCGGATGAAGCGGCTCAGCGACAAGGAGCTGGCCGCCAAGACCCAAGAGTTCAGAGCGCGCCTCCAGAAGGGCGAGACGCTCGACGACCTGCTGCCCGAGGCGTTCGCCGTGGTCCGGGAGGTCGCGGCCCGCACCATCGGGCTGCGCCCCTACGACGTGCAAGTCCTGGGGGCGATCGTGCTCCACCAGCGCCGCATCGCCGAGATGAAGACGGGCGAGGGCAAGACCCTCGTCGCCACCATGCCCGCGTACTTGAACGCCCTCGCCGGGAAGGTGCACGTGGTCACCGTCAACGACTACCTGGCCAAGCGCGACCGCGAGTGGATGGGGCCGATCTACGAGTTTTTAGGCCTCAAGGTGGGCCTGCTCCAGGAGGACACGCCCCTCGAGGAGCGCAAGCAGGCGTATCGGTGCGACATCGTCTACGGGACGAACAACCAGTTCGGCTTCGACTATTTGCGGGATAATTTGGTGCTCTCGTGGGACCAGCGCGTCCAGACGTCCCTAGACTACGCGATCGTCGACGAGATCGACAACATCCTGATCGACGAGGCGCGGACGCCCCTCATCATCTCGGGCTCGACGGCCCAGTCGGCCCAGCTCTACAAACAGTTCGCCAAGCTCGCCCCCCGCTTCAAGAAGGACGTCGACTTCGAGCTCGACGAGAAGACCCGCCGAGTGCACCTGACGGAGGAGGGCGTCCGCAAGGCCGAGAAGCTCCTGCAGGTCGACAACATCTTCGCGCCGCAGCACGTCGAGCTGCTCCACCATTTGGAGCTGGCCCTGCGGGCTTTGCACCTATACAAGCGCGACGTCGACTACATCGTCAAGGACGGGCAGGTCGTCATCGTCGATGAGTTCACGGGGCGGCTGATGCCCGACCGCCGCTGGAGCGACGGGCTCCATCAGGCCATCGAGGCCAAGGAGGGCCTCGAGATCCGCCGCGAGACCCAGACCCTGGCCCAAATCACGCTCCAGCACTACTTCAAGCTCTACAAGGGCCTGGCGGGCATGACCGGGACGGCCAAGACGGAGGAGGAGGAGTTCAAGGAGATCTACGGCTTGGACGTCGTGGTGATCCCGACCCACAAGCCGATGATCCGCGTGGACCTCCCCGACGTGCTCTTCAAGACGGAGCGCGAGAAGTTCCACGCCATCGCCGAAGAGGTCGAAAAGCTGCACAAGCAGGGCCGCCCCGTGCTCATCGGGACGACCTCCATCGAGAAGTCGGAGCACCTGAGCAAGCTGCTCAAGCGCCGCGGCATCCCCCACCACGTCCTGAACGCCAAGCACCACGAGAAGGAGGCCATGATCATCGCGCAGGCGGGGCGGAAGGGCGCCGTCACCGTCGCCACGAACATGGCCGGGCGCGGCGTCGACATCCTGCTGGGCGGGAACCCCGAATTTCTAGCTAAGGAGGAGGCCGGTCCGCCGCCCGACCCCCGCGACTTCCAGCGCCCCGAGGACTATGAGAAGGCCAAGGCCCGATGGCAGGCGCGCTATGAAGAGCTTTTGCAGAAGAAGCGCGAGGAGTGCGCCAAGGAACACGAGGAGGTCGTCAAGCTCGGGGGGCTGCACGTCATCGGGGCGCAGCGGCACGAGTCCCGGCGCATCGACGATCAGCTGCGGGGCCGGGCCGGGCGCCAGGGCGACCCCGGCTCCTCGCAGTTCTTCGTCTCGCTGGAGGACGAGCTGTTTCGCCTCTTCGGCGATCAGAAGCTCATCCAGTGGGCGCTCAAGGGCCTGGAGGAGGGCCAGGGGATCGAGCACGAGTGGCTCACCAAGGCCATCCGCACCGCCCAGCAGCGCGTTGAGGCGTACAACTTCTCCATCCGGAAGCGCCTGCTCGAGTACGATCAGGTGATGGCCCGCCAGCGCGAGGCCGTCTACGCGCTGCGCAACCGCTTTCTGCTGGGGCGCCCCGACGAGGCCCAAGCCCGGGCCGACCTCGACGAGTACCTTGAGGACGTGCTTGAACACTACGCGCAGGCGCTCCTGCAGCGCCACTGCCCCGACCCCGACAAGCCCTACGACTGGGACCTAGAAGGGCTCCTCAGGGAGCTGAAGAGCTTCCAGAGCGCCCCCCTCCCCGACGCCGAGGCCCAGGCGCTCACCGAGCTCAAGTACCCGGAGCTGGAGGAGAGGCTCAAGGCGTTCCTCCGGGCGAACCTCGAGGCCCAGAAGGCGCGCCTGGGGGCGCACTTCTCGCCCGTGGCGCGCCTCATGATCCTGCGCATCCTCGACGAGCACTGGCGCCAGCACCTCTACGCCCTCGACGACCTGAGGGAGGGCATCGGCTGGCGGGCGTACCAGCAGCAGGACCCCTTGGTGGAGTTCCGGCGCGAGTCGTTCCGGCTGTTTCAGGAGATGCTCGCCCGCGTGGACGAGCAGGTCGTCCAGTAT
>WFPR01000113.1 GCA_015487455.1 Candidatus Bipolaricaulota bacterium | reverse complement strand
TCTCGGGCCGCCGCGCCGATCGAGAGCTGCGCTACCGCACCGAGGCGTACGTCGTCCCGGCCGAAGGGGGCGAGCCGGAGCGCTGGTCCCATGATCTGTACAGCGTGGCCGCGCTCACGTGGGCGCCCGACGGCTCCCGGCTGCTGGCCATCGCCTCCGACGATGACGAGGCGAACGCGATCTGGCAGGGCTTTCTATTTGTGCTTGAGCCCGACCGCGAGCCCCTCAAGCTTACGGACGACTCCTTGCGGCCGGTGGCGGGCTTCCCGCCCGTGATGCCCCCGCCGGAGCTGCGCTGGACCCGCGACGGGCGGGTCCTCTTCTTGGCCGACCGCCGGGGCGAGTCGTTTCTGTTCGAGCTGCGCGAGGACGGCTCCGAACTCAAACCCCTCACGGGCGGCGGCTGCCTGATGACCGCGCTCACCCTCGACCGCGACGCCCAAAGGGCGGTGGCGTTGGCCGTGCCGCCCGACTCCGCCGGGGACCTTCGGCTCGTCGACCTGGAGGCGGGCACGACCCGGCGGCTCACCCGCGAGAACGCGGAGTATTTTGAAAAGCACCCCCCGGCGCGGCTCGAGAAGTTCACGATCGAGCGGGCGGGGCAGACGATCGAATGCAGACTTTGGCTCCCCCCCGACTTCTCGCCCGATCGAAAGTACCCCCTCGTGGTCGACATCCACGGCGGGCCTCACGGGGTCTTTTACGACACCTTCAACCCGATTCAGCAGATCTTGGCCACGTCGGGGTATTTGGTGCTGGGCGTCAACCCGCGGGGCTCTTCCACCTACGGGCGGGAGTTCGTCAAGGCGGTGCTGCGGGACTGGGGCGGCGAGGACTACCGAGACATCCTGGCCGCCGTCGATGAGGTCTGCAGGCGGCCCTATGTCGACCCCGAGCGCTTGGGGGTCCACGGCTACAGCTACGGCGGCTACATGACGGCCTGGATCGTGGGGCAGACGAATCGCTTTAAGGCCGCCGTCGTGGGGGCGCCGTGCATCGATCTCCTGAGCTTCTGGGGCACGAGCGACATCGGGGTGCCCTTCGGCGAGACGCAGTGGGGCGGGACGCGCTTCGAGAACTTCGAGGAGTACGTGAAGCGCTCGCCGATCACCTACGCGCCCCGCGTCGAGACGCCCGTCCTGCTGCTGCACGGCGAGGAGGACTATCGCTGTCCCATCGAGCAGAGCGAGCAGTACTTCGTCGCGTTAAAGCGCCTGGGCAAGACCGTGGAATTCGTGCGCTTCCCCGGCTGCTCGCATCTGTTCCTGAGGGTGGGCCACCCCAAGCTGCGGGAGGAGTACCTCAAGCGCGTCAAGGCGTGGTTCGATCGTTATCTTCAGGCCGGGTCGTAAAAGAACCCGTTCAGATCTTAGGAAGCCGCCTGAGCTTCGCGCAACTTCTCCTTAATCCAGATCCGCAACAGGGTCGTGTAGCCGACGCCCTTCTCCTCGGCAATCCGCTTGAGGGCTCGGATGTCCTCCTCGCTGAGCTTCACGGAGACGGATCGGCGAGGGCGTCTTCGTACTTCGACTTCAACTTCTTCGGTTTCGTCCCAATAGTCCGCCGAGCTATGGGTCTTCCAGAACTCTATGGATCTCTTTCGCCGTCCAGTCCGTCATGTCCGGCAGCTTTGTTTTAGCCTTAGGCTTCGGCATCTTTTCGCTTCCCCTTTTGAGGTTTAAGATCTCCCACGTCGCTTCGCGCGTTTTCGGCAGTCCAGACGAGTTCTTCTATACGCACATTGAAAAAGGGCGGCGGCCCTCTGCCGCTTGCGCACAGGGACTTTAGTCCTCGGCCTCCTTGATCTCGTTCTTGAGCTGGCGCAGCGTGTAGTCGAGGCGGTCACTCAAGTCTTGCAGGGCGTCCCGGTCCAGCGCCTCCTCGTTGAGGAGGTTGGCCAGCTCCTCTTGACACCCCACCAGCTCGTCGATCAGAGGGTTGATCTTCTCGATCAGCTCCTTCTTCGTCACGTACGCCATCGAGAGATCCCCCTCCTTCAAAGCGCTTAGCGGACGGAGCGAGTCGATTCGATTTCCACGCTCGCCCCGTCGCTTTTAACGTCTTGTCAACTTCACGTCAAGGGCCAAGCTAAAAGCTCTTCTGCGCGATGTAGGCGGCGAGGTCGGCCGTCCGGCACGAGTAGCCCCACTCGTTGTCGTACCAGGCCAGGACCTTCACGAAGCGCCCGCCGAGCACCATCGTCGAGGGCGCGTCGACGATCGCCGAGTGCGGGTCGCCCTTGAAGTCGATGGAGACGAGGGGCTCCTCGCAGACGGCCAGAATGCCCTTCAGCTCCCCCTCGGCGTAGCGCTTGAACGCCGCGTTGATCGCCTCGACCGTCGCCGCCTTCTCCAGCAAGGCCGAGAGGTCCGTGATCGAGACGGTCGAGGTGGGGACGCGCAGGGCCATCCCCGTCAGCCTGCCCTGCAGCTCGGGCAGGACCAGCCCGACGGCCTCGGCCGCCCCGGTGGTCGTCGGGATGATGTTGAGGGCCGCCGCCCGTGCCCGACGCAGATCCTTGTGCGCCAGGTCGAGGATGCGCTGGTCGTTCGTGTAGGCGTGGACGGTCGTCATCAGGCCCTGCTCGAGGCCGAACTCCTTGTGCAGCACGTAGGCGACGGGGGCCAGGCAGTTCGTGGTGCAGGAGGCGTTCGAGATCACGTGGTGCTCGTTCGGGTCGTACTGCTCGTGGTTGACGCCCATCACGACCGTGAGGTCGGCCGCCCCCTTCTTCGCCGGGGCGGTGATGATGACCTTTTGGGCGCCCGCCTCCCGGTGCCCCCGCGCCCGATCGTCGCGGAAGACGCCCGTGGCCTCGATCACCAGATCGACGTTGAGGTCGCGCCAGGGCAGCTCCTTGGGCTCGACGGCCCGCTGGAGCACCCGGATCTCGTGCCCGTCGATCACCAGCTTGTCGTCCCGCACCTCCACGGTGCCGGGGTAGCGCCCGTAGTTCGAGTCGTACTTGAAGAGGTGGGCGTTCGTCTCCGCGTCCACGAGGTCGTTGATCGCGACCACCTCGAGCGCCTGGGGGTGGCGCTCCAAGATGGCCTTCAGCACTTGACGCCCGATGCGCCCGAACCCGTTGATCGCCACGCGTACGGCCATGCTCTCCGCCTCCCTTCCCTTTCCTCGCTTCCCTTTGGGGTCACGTTGGGATCACGCCGTCGGGGCGTACTCGACGTACCAGTTGGGGCTCCGCCCGGCCAGCTCGATGTTCTCGGGCCCGCCGAACTTGCGGTGGCAGAACCAGGGGCGCGCCCTTTCAGCATATGCGTTGGCCCGGACGAAGTTGTACGCCCCCTGCGAGCAGAGCCATTCCTCCATCTTGGCCGTGTCGGGGTAGAGGCTCACGGCGTCCTTCCAGATCGCCCGGCCGCAGAGGAAGCCGCTGGCCCCCGCCTCCGTGGCCAGCTGGACTTGGATCAAGAACTCTTCAATGTCGACGCCCGCGCTCAGGATCACCCAGGGCGCCCCGGCGGCCTCGTCCAGCTGGCGGCAGAAGCCCCGCACCTCCGCCAGCGAGTAGACGGCCGGGCGCTCCTTCCCGTCGAACGCCCCCTTGGAGAACTCCGCCGTGTACTTGAGGTCCGCGGGGAACTCCAGCTTCAGGATGTCGACGCGATATTCGGGCTTGCTGAACTCCGCCGCGCTGCGGATGACCAAATCGGGCTTCCGGCGGGCGTACTCCGGCGTGTCCGTGCCCGCCTCCTCGATCGCGTACGCGACCAGCTCCAACAGGAAGGGCATGTCGAAGCGGGCGCACTCCTCGCCGACCTCGCGAATGATGCGCTGTTGATGCCGCTTGACCTCGTCGGAGGCGTCGGGGTGGTAGTACATGAGGAGCTTGACGGCGTCGGCGCCCGCCTTCTGGGCCTTCTCGACCGACCAGCTTTCCAGCAGCTTGGATTTGCGCTCCTTGCCCGTCGGCCCGGCCTTCTCGTAGCCCGTCTCCTCGTAGGCGAGCAGCAGGCCCACCCGGGGGGGCAAGTGCTGAATTGAGTACGGGTAGCCGTACTCCGGGTCCGTCAGGACGGCCGTCGCGTAGGGGGCCAAATGCCGGGTGATGAGGGCCTTGACCTGGGCCATCTCGTCGTAGGCCACGTCCTTTGGATCTTTGTTGGTGACCTTCGCGAGGGCCTTGCGCAGCGAGCCCCGCTGGTCGATGGCCATCATCTTGAAGCGGCCTTGCTCGTCCGTCAGCGACCGCAGCCGCTGCCACTTGCCCGCCGAGATCGGCACCGCCATGGTCGTCCGTCCTCCCTTCCCTTTGATTGCTTGATTGCTTGATTGCTTTGAGTAACGAGTAAACAGGCGAAACGGCTCTAAGCTTGGGCCACCGCCGTCCCCCGCACGACGGGCGCGAACCTCCGCTCGAGCTCCTCGGGGGTCAGCTTGGCCGCCTCGGCCAGCTTCCGCTTCATCTCCTCATTTTCAAGATCCTGGGGCTCCAGCCGGATCATGTACTGGCGGGCCACCCGATAGTACTCGGACGTCACGTCCACGGTGCGGATCCGGGTGCGGCCCGTCTCGGGGTCGCGCAGCTCGTCGAAGGGCAGCACCTTCAGGTGCCCGCCCTCTAGGCACACCAGCCCGCCGTAGCGCAGGCGCTCATCGTCGGGCTCCGAGAGCAGGAAGCGGACCGCGCCGTAGCCCAGCGTCCGGGTGTAGTCGATGTCGAAGGGGATCGGCTGGGCGCAGCGCAGCTCGTAGCCGAGCGTCACCCCCACGATGCCGACTTTATCCCCGCGCTCGGCGAAGCGCCGCTGCACCTCGCGCTTCAAGATCGTCGCCAGCGGGATCTCCCCCAATCGAATGTGGCCGTAGGGGTCGTACTCGACCTCGACGCCGGGGATCTTGGCCAGCTCCTCGGGGTCGAGCTTCTCGCCGATGCCCTCGGCGATCACCGCCAGGCCGTCGCGGCGGCCCATGGCCCGCCGCTTGAGGATCGCCCCCTCGAGCACGGTGCAGACCTCGTCCAACGTCAAGCGCTCCTTGGGGAACTCCTCGGGGATCACGGTGAGGGTGGCCCCGGCCGCCTTCCCGATCCCCAAAGCGAGATGGCCCGCCTTCCGCCCCATCACCACCACGAAGAACCAGCGGTTCGTCGTGCGCGAGTCCTCCATGAGGTTCAGCACGAGCTGGGTGCCCACGTGGCGGGCCGTCTCGAACCCGAAGGTCGGCATCCCGCCGGGGAGCGGCAGGTCGTTGTCGATCGTCTTGGGGACGTGGGCCACCCGGACGGCCCCCGCCGCGGCCTTGGCCACCTCGAAGGCCCCGAAGGCCGTGTCGTCCCCCCCGATCGTGACCAGGTGCGTGATCCCCAGCTTTTGGAGCGTCTCGACGGTCCTTTGAAGATCCTCGGGCTTCTTGGTCGGGTTGGCCCGCGACGTCCTCAAGATGGATCCGCCCTGGAAGTGAATTCGCGAGACGTCCGCGATCTTGAGCGGGCGGACCTGGTCCGTCCTCCCCTTGATGAGGTGCTCGAAGCCGTCGTAGATCCCGATCACGTCGAAGCCCGCGTTGTTCGCTTCTATGGCGGCGGCGCTGATCGCGCTGTTGATCCCCGGCGCCGGCCCGCCGCCCACCAAGATCCCCAGACGCTTCCCTTGCCCTTGAGCCGTCTGAGCCGCCATTGTGCGGATCACCACCCACTCCCGCTCCCACTCCCGCCGAGCGGCGTGCGTTCGTTGGCCTCTACGACGAATTTGTCCTAAACTTTAGCCCGACCCCTTCGCCGGTGCAAGGTTCTCCCCGTCCCCGTCCGAAACGCCGCGGGCGGCCCCAATCAGGGCCCAATCAGGGTTACGGTCAGCGCGCCCGCCCCCGCCTCGACCGTCCAAACGTGCAGCCCATCCTCGCGCCTCTCGAGCGC
>WFPR01000112.1 GCA_015487455.1 Candidatus Bipolaricaulota bacterium | reverse complement strand
GCTTGCAGCGGGGCTCGCCCTCCAGCTCGACCTCCTGGAGGGCTTCCTGCCCCAGCTCCTCCTCAAGGCCCGCTGGCGCTTCCCCCTGGGGCGGGGGAGCGCTTGGTTCTTCAACGAGCTGGGCGTCCAGGTGCCCCTGGGAAAGGGCTTCTGGCAGCTCCGCTACGGGACGGGGCTTGTTTTGGGCCTCCGCTTCTAACGGTTGATTTTGCCCCGCTTCCACGACTACAATCGGGCCGTCGGGTCGCTCAGCTCAACAGGCCGGTCGAACCACGCTAGGAGGGATGAACGAGGAGGATGGCGACGGAACTCTACGCGAAGGCGCACCGGAAGATCCAGGACATCAAGGGGCCGCTGCTGTTCCTGGAGCCCGTCGCCGACGTCAAGTACGGCGAGCGGGTGATCATCGTCGACAGCGAGGGGCGGGAGAAGAGCGGACAAGTCTTGGACGTCGGCGAGCAGGCCATCGTCGTTCAGGTGTTTGAGGGCAGCGACGGGCTCGACCGCCGGGGGACGGCCGTCTTCTTCACCGGCGACATCGTCAAGATCGGGCTCTCCGAGGACATGCTGGGGCGGGTCTTCGACGGCTCGGGCCGCCCGCGCGACGGCCTCGGCGAAATTTATCCGGAGGTCGAGCGCCCGATCACGGGCAGCCCCATCAACCCCGTCTGCCGCCAGCAGCCCCGCGACCACATCGAGACGGGCATCTCGGCCATCGACATGCTCTTCACGCTGGTCAAGGGCCAGAAGCTCCCGATCTGGGGCGGGCCGGGGCTGCCCCTGAATCAAGTCACCATGCAGGTCGCCAAGCAGGTGATCCGCCAGTCCGGCGAGCAGCTGGTCGTCGTGTTCGCCGCCATGGGGATCACCTCGCGCGAGTACAACTACTTCTACCAGGAGTTCCAGGACAGCGGGGCGCTGGCCAACGCCGTGCTGTTCTTGAACCTGGCCGACGACGCGGCCATCGAGCGGATTCTCACCCCGCGACTGGCCCTCACCACGGCCGAGTACTTCGCCTTCGACAAGGGGCGCGACGTGCTGGTCATTTTGACGGACATGCTGAACTACGCCAACGCGCTGCGGGAGATCAGCTCGGCCCGCGAGGAGATCCCCGGCCGCCGCGGCTACCCGGGATATCTGTACACGGACCTCGCCACGATCTACGAGCGCGCCGGCATTGTGAAAGGCCAGCCCGGCTCCGTGACCCAGATGCCCATCTGCACCATGCCGAACGACGACATCACCCACCCCGTGATCGACCTGACGGGCTACATCACCGAGGGGCAAATTCTCTTAAGTCGCCCGCTGGATCGCGCGGGCATTTATCCCCCTATCGACGTGCTGCCCAGCTTGTCCCGTCTGATGAATCTAGGCATCGGCAAGGGCAAGACGCGCGAGGACCACCGCCAGCTGGCCGATCAGCTCTACGCCCTCTACGCCCAGGGGAAGGAGCTGGAGAAGCTGACGGCCATCATCGGGAGCGAGGGGTTGGGCGCCACCGAGAGGCAGATCTTGAGGTTCACGGAGCGCTTCGAGCGCGAGTTCCTCAACCAAGGCGACCGGCCGCGGACGCTCCAGGAGACGCTGGACCTGGGCTGGGACCTCCTGGCCGAGGTGCCGCGGACGGAGCTGCGCCGCGTCGAGGCCAAGTACGTCGAGAAGTACCTGCCGAAGCGGGCTCGGGCCGAAGCCGGAGAGGGGGCGCGGGAGGCCGTCGGCGCGCCCGCCCCGTCCGGCGCGGGGAGGTGAGCTAGCCGATGGCCGCGACCGAGCCCATCAAGGCCACCCGCGACGAGCTGCTCCGGACCCGGCGGGACCTCAAGACGGCCCGCGAGGGCAAGGAGATCCTGGAGAAGAAGAAGGAGGCGCTCCTGGGCCGCTTCCTCCAGATGGTCCGGCAGTACAAGGGGAAGCGCGAGGCGCTGCTCAAGGACATCAAGGCGCTCAAGGATCTACTGGCGCTCACCAAGGCCCGCGAGGGGAGCGTCACGGTGCGCTCGCTGGCGCTGGCCACCGCCCAGACCGTCGAGCTGGACGTCTCGATGGACAACGTCATGGGCACGAAGATCTTCCACATGAGGCACCCCCGGCTCCGGCGCGACCTGCTCTCCCGGGGCTACAACCCGGCCAGCATCAGCAGCCGGATCGAGGCCGTGGCGGCCACCGCCGAGCGCCTGCTCGACCGGATGCTCGACATCGCCCACCTGGAGCACAACCTCAAGACCGTCGGCAAGGAGATGGGGGCGCTCAACCGCAAGATCAACGCGCTGGAGGAGACGATCATCCCCGAGCTGCAGGCCAAGCTGCGCTACATTCAGGACGCGCTGGAGCAGGCCGAGCGCGAGGAGATCTTCCGCCTGAAGATGATCAAGCGCGTCCAGGAGCGCAAGGCCCAACCCCAACCGGAACCGGCCCAGGGGCCCCTGGCGGCGTCCTAGCGGGGGTGGAGAGGAGCGAAGCGCGATGAAGGTCGAGGAGGTCGTGCTCCCCGGCGTGGGGCACAAGTACACGATCACGACCCGCTCCGGGGACAAGCTGGTGATCGTGGTCCACAACTCGGGGAAGCGCGAGCTGCAGTACTTCGAGGGGGGCGGCCCCCAGCCCGGCGACGAGCCCACGGCCGCCCTGGATTTAACGGACGAGGAGGCCCGGGAGGTCGGGGCCATTTTGGCCGGGGTGCTCTTCCACCCGGAGGCCGTCGGGGAGGTCAAGACCCGCCTGGCCAAGCTGACGATCGAGTGGATCAAGGCCGAGCCGGGCGACCCCTGCGTGGGCCGCACCTTGGAGGACGTGCAGCGCGAGGCCCAGCGACACGCGCCCGAGGCCCACATCCTGGCGATCCTGAAGGAGGGCCACGCGCTGATCCCGAACCCGCCTCCCGACACCCGCATCGAGCCCGGCGACACGCTCGTGATCGCGGGGCCGCGCGAGGCCGTCGACGCCGTCCGCCGGGAGCTGGCCCGCCATGCCCACCCCTAGCCCTAGGGCCTAGGCCCGCAGGCGGGTCGCGCCATGCCCTCTGCAGTGCTCGATTTCGCGTTCGCCGCCGCGCTGCTCGCCCTCGGCGCGGCGCTCGTCCACCGCTGGAGGTTCCCCCCGCTGCCCGCCTACTTGCTGATCGGGCTCGTCGTCGAGGCGCTCGAGCCCCTGCCCTCCATGGGGCTGCTGTTGCTGCTCTTCTCCGTGGGGCTGGAGTTCGGGCCGGACCGGCTGCGGGAGCTGTCCGGCCGGGTGGTGCGGGCGGGCGCCTGGGACGCGCTGGCGCTCCCCCTGGGGACGCTCGTCGGGCTGCTTTTGGGGCTCGACCTCAAGGCCGCCGTGATGCTCGGCGGCGTCCTCTACATCAGCTCGAGCGCCGTGATCGCCAAGCTCGTGATCGACCTGCGGCGGGCCGCCGAGCCCGAGAGCGAGGTCGTGCTGGGCGTCCTCGTCTTCGAGGACCTGGTGATCGCCGTGGTGCTGGCCCTGGTGGGGAGCCAAAGCGGCCCGGTCGCGCTCGCCTGGAGCGTCGGCCTCGTCGCCCTCTACCTGCTGCTGGGGCGCTTCCTGGCCCCGCGGCTCGTCGACTTCATGGAGGAGCTGTCCGACGAGCTGATGCTGCTCCTGGGGACGGCGTTCACCGTCGGGACGGCGGTGCTCTTCCACGAGGTGGGCGCCTCGGAGGGCGTGGGGGCCTTCCTCTCGGGGGTGATCGCCGCCGGGATGGGGCTGCGCGAGCGGATCGAGAACCTCTTCGGCCCGGTGCGGGATCTCGCCGTCGCGTTCTTCTTCCTGACCGTGGGCGCCCAGGCGCTCGGGTTGCTGGCGGGCCTCGAGCCCCGGGCGGTCGGGTTGGTGGCGCTGGCGCTGCTCTACAAGCTGCCGCTGGACGCCCTGGCCGGGCGGGCCGCGGGGCTCGGCCCCCGGCGCCGGCTGCTGGCGGCCTTCTACCTCGTCCCCCGCGGGGAGTTCAACCTCGTGTTGGGCGCGCTCGCGCTCCAGCAGGGCTACCCGCTCGTCTCCCAAGTCGCGGTGCTGCTGGTGCTGGTCAGCGTGCCGCTAGGCGCGGTGCTCATCCGCTTCGGTCCCGCCTGGACCCGCGGCCTGCGCCTGAAGCCGAAGCCCGGCGCCCACGAGGGGGAGCAGCGCCCGGAACGCTAGACGCCTCCGCGTCACGTGGGCTATCATAACGGCATAACGGGCGTGACGGGCAATCGGGCAAACGACGGAGCTTGAATTCGCAAAGTCAGGTGAGGAGCGCATGTTCCCGATCCGCGACTCGATCCCGTACCACGGCCCCGCGCTGGTCGTCAAGGCCCTCATCGCGATCAACGTCGTGGTGTTCTTCTGGCAGAGCGCGTTAGGGCCTCAAGGCTTCCAGCGCGTCGTGGTCGAGTACGGGCTCGTCCCCGCCCTCTTCTTTCAAGACCCCGTGGGCGAGGGGTATCGCTTGGTCACCAGCATGTTCCTCCACGGCTCGTGGGCGCACATCCTGGGGAACATGTGGTTTCTGTGGGTCTTCGGCCCGGCGCTCGAGGGCCGCATGGGGCCGGGCCGCTTCCTGGGGTTTTATCTGTTGAGCGGGCTGGCCGCCGCGCTCGCCCAGGCGTTCGTCGACCCGACCAGCCCGATCCCGATGGTCGGGGCCTCCGGGGCGATCTCGGGCGTGCTGGGCGGCTACTTCGTGCTCTTCCCCACGGCCTGGGTGCTCACCGCCGTCTGGGTGATCCTGCCGTGGTTCTTCTGGCTGCCGGCCGCGACGTATCTGGGGTACTGGGCGCTGTTGCAGTTCGTGTACGGGTTGCTGGGCCTGCCGGGGGTCGCCTGGTGGGCGCACCTGGGGGGCTTCGTCGCCGGGGCGCTGCTCGTGAAGGCGTTCGTGCGCCGACGCCGCTACCGCGCCGAGCCCTACTGGTGGAGCTGGAGCGCCCAGACGGGCCACGCCCACTCGTACGTCCCGCGATGAGCCCATGAGCGCAAAGGGGGGATTGGCATGGACATCTTCTTCCAGCTGTTCTGGCTCTTCTTCATGCTCTCGGCGCTGACGCCGTATCTACAGCGGCAAGCGCTCTTCTCCGCCCGGGCGCGCAAGATCGCCGAGCTGGAGCGCAAGCGCGGCTCGCGGGTGATCACGCTGATCCACCGCCAGGAGGCGATCAGCTTTTTGGGCATCCCCGTCTCGCGCTTCATCGACATCGACGACTCCGAGCAGGTGCTGCGGGCCATCCGCCTCACGGACAAGAGCGTGCCCATCGATCTCATCTTGCACACGCCCGGCGGGCTGGTCCTGGCCGCGGAGCAGATCGCCGAGGCGCTCCTCAAGCACCCCGCCAAGGTCACGGTCTTCGTGCCGCACTACGCGATGTCGGGCGGGACGCTGATCGCCCTGGCCGCCGACGAGATCGTCATGGACGAGCACGCCGTGTTGGGCCCCGTCGACCCGCAGCTCGGGCAGTACCCTGCTGCTTCAATCGTGAAGGTCGTGGAGCAGAAGCCCAAGGAGCAGATCGACGACGAGACGCTCATCCTGGCCGACGTGGCCGGGAAGGCCCTCAAGCAGGTCAAGCGGACCGTGACGAAGCTGCTCAGCAAGCACATGGACGAGGCCGCCGCCGAAAAGACGGCCGAAATCCTGTCGCAAGGCACCTGGACGCACGACTACCCCATCTCCGTCGAGGAGGCGAAGGCGTTGGGACTCAAGGTCTCGACGGCGATGCCCGAGGAGGTGTACGAGCTGATGGCGCTCTACCCGCAGCCGGGCGGCGGGCGGCCCAGCGTGCAGTACGTCCCGCTGCCGTACCAGCCCCCGCCGCGGCGGGGGCCGGGCGGGAGCGGGAGCGGCGGGGACGCCGCCCCGTCACGGGCCCCGGCTCGGGGAGCCTAGTGAGCTTTGACGCAAGGCCCAGGTGGCGGAACCCCCTGACTGAGGAGCGCTAAGCTACGCTACGAGCTACAGCTGCAGCGCCTCGGCGTTCAGCGCGACCTCCCCGACGTTGGCCGCGTAGTCCTTCACGCGCCCGAGGCTGTCGACGACGATCCCCAAATGGTACGCCAGGTGGGGGTCGTCCAGCCCCAGCAGCGTGCGGTCCACGGCCTCGACCCGCCGCTCGATCGCCGGGAGGGCTTCCAGAGCCCGGTGGACCCCCTGCCCGTCCCGCGCTCGGAAGGCGGCCATCACCCGGGCCAGCAGCTCCTGGACGTCCGCGTGGAGCGCCTGCAGGGCCTGGGCGATGGGGGCGGGGATGGCGCGGCCCTCGGCCCCCAGCGCGAGCGCCGTGTGGGCGACCTTCACGGCGTGGTCCGCGATCCGCTCGAGCTGCTTGGCCACCGTGTGCACGTTGAAGAACTCCACCCGCGAGATCCCCTGCTCCAGCTCGCCCAGGGGGTCCTGCAGGGCGGCGTAGAGCTGGCGCGAGAGCCGCAGGAAGAAGCGGTCCACCCGCTCGTCCCGCGCGATGACCCGCTCCGCCTGCTTGGGCTCCCCCGCCAGCAGGGCGTGGAAGGCCTCGCGCAGCATCTCGCGCGCGTTCTCGTAGATGTACTCGAGCAGCTGGGGGACGGAGAGCACCTGCGGGTCGCGCAGCGTCTGGATGAGCACGAGGTCGTCCGTCTCCTGGAGGATCTCGCCGATGAGGCGCTGGGCCGTCCCCTTGATCGTCTCGCGCTGCTCGTCGCTCAAGGGCCCTCGCACCTCAATGACGTCAAAGCCCGCGATGTAGAGCGCGACGAGCGCCCGCTCGAGCGCCTTGCCCCGCCGCGCCTCGGGGTCGGCCTCCGTCACGGCCAGCCGCGCCCGCCGCGGTCGCCTCCCCCGGTCCCGCCCTTGAGGGCCGTGCAGCGAGATCACCGGGCCCACCCGCACCAGCGTGAGGAGGTCACCCTTCTTGAGCCCCAGCGCCTCCACCCAGCCCTTGGGCAGCGTGATCATGTAGGTGCTCCCGCTGGCCGTCGTCCCCAGCCGCCGCTCCTCCCGCTCCATCCCCAACTGCCCTCACCCCCTTCTCGAGATCTCCCCAGCCGTCGGAGGCGTTGGAGATCTATGGAGATTCTACATGAGCTATAGAGCCGGATCAACCCGAAACGCAGAAGGGATAAGCCCATCTCGGACCACAGCCCTCCCAAGCTATAGATCGTTCCCCCTTGTGTCTGTACAGTGGGGCCGACACGCTGCGCGCTCCTAAGAGGGGGTCGACGGCACCATGTCGTTCGCAGCTTCGCGAAGGGGTCGCGGGCGGGCGGCCCTCGTCGTGGTCGCAGCTGTGGGCGTCGTCGGGCTGGTCCTGCCGTTGATGTTGGCCGGATGCGGGGGCCGGGCCCCCACGGCCTCCCGGGCTCAGCCGACCGCCCCGCCGGACGCCAAGACCGTCCTGGTCGACGGCTCGAGCACCGTGGCCCCGATCACCCAGGCCGTGGCCGCCGAGTTTCAGCGAGTTCGCCCCGACGTCAAGGTGAGCGTCGGGGTGAGCGGCACCAGCGGCGGCTTCCGCCGCTTCCTCGCCCGGGAGACGGACATCAACGACGCCTCCCGGGCCATCAAGAGCAGCGAGATCCAAAAGGCCCAAGAAGCGGGCCTCGAGTACGTCGAGCTGCTGGTGGCCCTCGACGGGGTCACCGTGGCCGTCTCGCGCGACACCCGGATCTTCAAGGACGGTCGGCCCTGCCTGACCGTCGGCGAGCTGGAGCTGCTCTGGTCCCGCGAGGCCGAAGGCTTCATCACAAACTGGCGCCAACTGGGGTCCCGCTTCGCGGACGCGCCCATCACGCTGTCGGGCGCCGCCGAGACCTCGGGGACGTTCGACTTCTTCACCGCGGCGGTCAACGAGGAGGAGGGCGACACCCGCGCCGACTACTTCGGCACCGAGGAGGATCAACTCTTGGCCGAGCAGACGAGCCAGAACCCCTTCGCCTTGACGTACTTCGGGTTCGCCTTCTTCGTCAACAACCAAGATCGAGTGCAGGCCGTGGCCGTCGACCCGCGCCGTGAGCTGATCGACACCCCCCAAGACGTGGTGGACGAGATCAACCGCCGCCGGGCCGAGAACGGCAAGGCGCCCCTCAAGGTCGCGGGCGGGCCGTGCCGGGGGATCCTGCCCACCCTCGACACGATCGGCTCGTTCCTCTACGAGCCCCTGAGCCGCCCGCTCTACCTCTACGTCAACGCGCAGAGCGCCGAGCGCGAGGCCGTCGACGCCTTCGTCGACTTCTATCTCAGAGACGACGTCTTCGCCGACGAGGACTTCATGCTCGACGTCGGGTACGTGCCGGTGAGCGAGGAGCTGGTGGAGGCCACGCGGACCTGCTGGGAGGAGCGCGTCCCGGGGACGGCCTTCGACGGGCAGTTCGCTGGGCTTACGCTCAGCGAGATCGCCGATCGGTACTTGGCCCACTGCAGCCTGTGAGGGGGAGCCGGAGCGGGAGGCGAGGCGGGGATGGCCAAGGCTCTCGTCGAGCGGGCGACGGCGGCAGAACGGCATGAGGCGCTCCGAGCCCCCCGAGGCCGCTATCTCAAGGAAGCCCTCATCCGAGGGCTCTTCCTGGCTTGCGGGTTGGTCGCCGTCCTCATCACCGTCGTGACGGTTTGGATGTTCATCCAGGGGAGCCTCCCCTTCTTCCGCGAGGTCTCGTTGGGGGAGTTCCTGGGCTCGATCCGCTGGGCGCCGCTCACCGTCCCCCAAAGCTACGGGACGCTGGCCCTGATCGCCGACACCCTCGTCATCATGGGCATCGCCCTCCTTGTGGCGCTCCCCTTAGGGCTCCTGAGCGCCGTGTACCTGAGCGAGTACGCCTCGGAGCGCTCCCGAAAGCTCCTCAAGCCCGTTCTGGAGATCTTGGCGGGCATCCCTACGGTCGTGTACGGCTTCTTTGCCCTGCGGTTCGTGACGCCCCTGCTGCAGCAGACGATCCTGCCCGAGCTGGGCTTCTGGAACGGGCTCTCCGCCGGGATCGTGATGGGCTTCATGATCCTGCCCCTGGTCGCCTCCATCAGCGAGGACGTTCTATACGCCGTCCCGCGCTCGCTGCGCGAGGGGGCCTACGCCTTGGGAGCCACCAAGTTCGAGGTCATCTGGAGGGTGGTGCTCCCGGCGGGCTTCTCGGGGATCGGGGCCGCGTTCATCCTGGCGATGTCCCGGGCGATCGGGGAGACGATGATCGTGGCCCTGGCCGCCGGGCGGACGCCCGCCTGGCCCCCCGACCCCACCGAGCCGATGATGACCTTGACGACCACCATCGTGAACATCGCCACGGGGGATCATGAGGCCACGGCCTTCATCTGGTCGGCGCTCTTCGCCATCGGGCTGCTGCTGTTCGTGATGACGCTTGCGCTCAACGTGGCGAGCTACTTCATCGTCAAGCGCTACCGGGAGCGATACGAATGAGCGGGGGCACGAGCTTGAAGCGACGTCGGGTCATGGGGGCCCTCTTCGCGGGGCTGGCCCTGGGGGCGCTGCTCCTGGGGCTTCTGGTGCTGATCGCGCTGATCACCAGCACCGTTCTGCAGAGCGCCCGGATCGCGGCGATGCGGGCCACCGCCGAGGCGGGGCTCGCGCTCTCGCTGCGCAGCCTCCAGCTCGACGTCGGGGGCCGGCGGCTCTTCCTGCCGTACGTGACCCTGGCCCAAGTGGAGCCGGGCTCCCCGGCCGCGGCCCTGGGGATGCGG
>WFPR01000111.1 GCA_015487455.1 Candidatus Bipolaricaulota bacterium | reverse complement strand
GTCGAGCGCGCCGAGGCTCCGACCCCGCCCGCCCCCGCCGTGGCCGTCGTCAGTGGCGTCAGCGGCCGCGAAGGCGGGGCGAAGGACGGTGAAAAACTTCTCCGCCGGGCGTACGAGGCGTTCGTCCAAAGCTTCGATCGGGAGCACGGCGGCTTCGGCCGGGCGCCGAAGTTCCCGATCCCGCACCAGCTGCGGCTGCTGCTCCGCCTCGGGAAGCGCTTCGAGGAGCCGTTCGCGCTCGAGATGGTCGAGCGCACCCTGCAGGCCATCCGTCAGGGCGGGATCTACGACCACGTCGGGTTCGGGGTCCACCGCTACGCCACCGACCGGGAGTGGCGGCTCCCCCACTTCGAGAAGATGCTCTACGACCAGGCGCTGCTCGCGCTGGCGTACTTGGAGGCGTATCAAGTCACGGGCCGCCCGCTCTACGCGCGGACGGCCCGCGAGATCTTTGAGTACGTGTTGAGGGACTTGACGAGCCCCGAGGGCGGCTTCTACAGCGCCGAGGACGCCGAGAGCGAGGGCGAGGAGGGCAAGTTCTACACGTGGACCTACGACGAGCTGGAGGCGCTCCTGGAGCCCGAGGAGCTGAGGCTCGTCGAGCGGGCGTTCGGCGTCCGGCCCGAGGGGAACTACGCCGAGGAGGCGACCGGGCGGCTCACGGGGCGCAACGTGCTGGCCCAGAGGGCCCCCTGGGGCGACGTGGCCCGCGAGCTGGGGCTCCCGGACGAGGCCGCGGCCCTCGCGCTCTGGGAGCGCGCCCGGCGGAAGCTCGTTGAGGCGCGCCGGCGACGACCCCGCCCCGCCCGCGACACCAAAGTGTTGACGGACTGGAACGGCCTCATGATCGCGGCCCTCGCCGTGGGGGCCCGCGCCCTCGACGAGCCCCGCTACGCGGAGGCCGCCGCGCGGGCCGCCCGCTTCGTCGAGGAGCGCTTGGTCGTCGAGGGGCGGCTCCGCCATCGCTACGGCGACGGCGAGGCGGCCGTGCCCGCCTTCCTCGACGACCACGCGTTCCTCGCCTGGGGCCTGTTCGAGCTGCACCAAACGACGTTCGAGCTGAGCCATCTGGAGCGGGCCGTCCGGCTCGTCGAGGCAGCCCTTCAGCGTTTCTGGGACCCCGAGGCGGGCGGCTTCTTCTTCACCGCGCCCGAGCACCACGCCCCTCGAGAGGCGCCCGAGCTGCCCCGCCGCAGGGCGCTCCACGACGGGGCGGTGCCCTCGGGGACCGCCGTGATGGCGGAGCTGCTGCTGAAGCTGGGGCGGCTGCTCGGCCGCCCCGAGTGGGAGGGCCGCGCCGAGGGGGCGCTGCGGTGGGCGGCGCCCTGGGCGGAGCGGGCGCCGACGGCCCACGCTCACACGCTGATCGCGCTGGACCTCGCGCTGGGGCCGACGGCCGAGCTGGTGCTCGTCGGCCGCCGCGACGACCCCCAGCTCCGCGAGCTGGTGCGCGCGACCTTCGCGGGCTTCCACCCCCGCCTGAGCGCGCTGCTCAAGCCCGAAGACGACCCGGAAGCGGCGGATACGCTGGGGGCGCTCGCGCCCGCGACCCGGGCGTTGCGCCCGGCGTCGGGCCGGGCCACGGCGTACTTGTGCGAACGATTCGCCTGCGGTCCCCCGCTGACGACCCCTGAAGCGCTCCGAGCCCGCCTGAGGGCCCTTTGACTTGCTTGGTTGGCTGGCCTGATCAGGGCGTGGATCGTCCCCCTTGACGGGGGTAGACGGGACGGCCCGTGAAAGCTCGACTAGGATAGCTTAGGATGGAGAAGGCGGAAGGCGGAGCGAAAGGAGGGAGGGCGATGACGGCGCGGGGGAAGAAGTGGGTCTATCTGTTCGAAGAGGGCTCGCGGGAGATGCGAGATCTTTTGGGCGGCAAGGGCGCGGACTTGGCCGAGATGACCCGGATCGGGCTCCCCGTCCCGCCGGGCTTCACGATCACCACCGAGGCGTGTCGGGCGTATCTGGCCGAGGAGCCCCACGCGTTCCCCGAGGGGATGTGGGAGCAGGCGCTCGAGGCCCTCAAGCACGTCGAGGGCAAGATGGGCCGTCGCTTCGGCTCAGCCAACAACCCCTTGCTCGTCTCCGTGCGCTCGGGCGCCAAGTTCTCCATGCCCGGGATGATGGACACCGTGCTCAACATCGGGATCACCGCCGAGACGCTGCCCGGTCTCATCGAGATGGGCGGCGAGCGCTTCGCCTACGACGCCTACAGGCGTCTATTGCAGATGTTCGGCAAGACGGTGCTGGGCGTCCCCGGCGAGCTGTTCGAGGAGGAGATCCAAAGGCTCAAGGCGCGCCGCGGCGTGCGCTACGACGTGGAGCTGACCGCCGACGATCTGAAGGCGCTCACGGAGACGTTCCACAAGCTCATCGAGGAGCGGAGCGGCGCGCCCTTCCCCGACGACCCTTATGAGCAGTTGCGGCGGGCGATCGCGGCCGTCTTCGAGTCGTGGATGGGCAAGCGGGCCGTCGACTACCGCAACTTCTACAAGATCCCGCACGATTTGGGGACGGCGGCCAACGTGGTGGCGATGGTCTTCGGCAACATCAGCGACGACTCGGGGAGCGGGGTGGCCTTCACCCGCGACCCGGCCACCGGCGAGAAGCGCCTCTACGGCGAGTATCTGCTCAACGCCCAGGGCGAGGACGTGGTGGCGGGCATCCGCACCCCAAAGCCCATCGACGAGCTAAAGCGCGAGGTCCCCGAGGCGTACGACGTGCTCGTCGAGATCGCGGAGAAGCTCGAGCGCCACTACCGCGAGATGCAAGATGTGGAGTTTACGATCGAGCGGCGCAAGCTCTGGATGCTCCAGACGCGGGCGGGGAAGCGCACCGCGCAAGCTGCCGTCAAGATCGCCGTCGACCTCGTCCACGAGGGCCTGATCAGCAAGGAGGAGGCCGTGCTGCGGGTCGAGCCCCAGCAGGTCGAGGTGCTGCTCCACCCGCGCTTCGACGAAAGGGCCAAGGCGGAGGCCAAAAAGCGCGGGGACTTCCTGGCCAAGGGGCTGAACGCCTCGCCGGGAGCGGCCGTCGGCCGGGCGGCCTTCGACGCCGACACCGCTGAAGCCTGGGGCCGCGAGGGCAAGCCCGTCATTCTCGTCCGGCCGGAGACGACCCCGGATGACGTCCACGGGATGCTCCAGGCCAAGGGGATCTTGACGCAGCGCGGCGGCGCCACGTCCCACGCGGCCGTGGTGGCCCGCGGGCTGGGCGTCCCGGCCGTGGTGGGGTGCGAGGCCCTGCGCATCGACGTCGAAGCGAGACGATTGACCGTGGACGGCGTCACGATTCAGGAGGGCGACTGGCTCTCGATCGACGGCACCACGGGCGAGGTCTTCAAGGGCCAGCTCCCGACGATCGTCCCC
>WFPR01000110.1 GCA_015487455.1 Candidatus Bipolaricaulota bacterium | reverse complement strand
CCTCCACCCCGCTGAGCGCCCCCACGGCCAGGATGCCCGCCGTGGTGCCCACGAACACGAGCAGCGGGTAGACGAGCGGCCGCAGGATCACCCGCCCGGAGCGCTTGCAGAACTCGGGGTCGTCCGCGTCCCGACACCACGACGTTAAAATGGCCTCCACGACGAGGCGGCTGCTGGCCGCCCCGACGAACGCGCCCCCCAAGAACTCCCAGATGAAGTAGTCCTGAGGGGTCGCCCGCCCATCCCGCTTGTCCCGCCCATCGGGCGGCTGGGCGTACGCCCACGGCTCGACGAGCACGGCTTGGGAGAGTAAGGCGACCACGAGCAAGGGGACCAAAACGCGGACGCGCGCGTGCGTGCGAGCGTGCATGACGGCGGTGATTGTAAACGGCGCGCGCGGCCGGGACAACCCGCTATAATATCTCGCCATGTGGGTGTCCCGGAAGCGCTTCGAGGAGCTGGTCGAGCGGGCCGTCGAGGAGCTGCCCGAGTTCTTCAAGGAGAAGCTCGAGAACGTCGCCATCGTGATCGAGGACGTCCCGCCCCCCGAGGTCCAGCGGGAGCTCGGACCCGACATCCTGGGGCTCTATCAGGGCGTGCCGCTCCCCGAGCGGAGCGTCTGGTCGCAGTACCCCTACCCCGACGTCATCGCCATCTACCAGCGGAACATCGAGGCGATCTGCCGCTCCGAGGCGGAGATCGTCCAGCAGATCAAGGAGACCGTGATGCACGAGATCGGCCACTACTTCGGCCTCGACGAGGAGAAGCTCCGCGAGCTGGGGCTGTGAGTGAGCTAGGAGCCGCGGCCCACCGCGCCCGCGGCGGGCACCCGCTCGCGTTCTTCTTTGGAGCGCTCCCGGCGCTCGAACAGCGCGGGGAGCGCGCAGCGGAGCACCTCGTCGACCGTGTCCACGAAGTGGAACTCCAGCGCTTCCTTGACGGCCTCGGGGATCTCGTCGAGGTCGGGCTCGTTGCGCTTCGGGAGCACCACGGCCTTCACCCCAGCGCGGTGGGCGGCCAGCACCTTCTCGCGCACCCCGCCGACGGGGAGCACCTTGCCGCGCAGGGTGATCTCGCCGGTCATCGCCAGCTCGGGCCGCACCGGCGTGTCGGTGAGCAGCGACGCGAGCGCCGACGCGATCGTCACGCCCGCCGACGGCCCGTCCTTGGGGATCGCGCCCGCGGGCACGTGGACGTGGAGGTCGAGCTTCTCGAAGCTCTCGGGGTCGATGCCCAGCGCCTCCGCCTGCGACCGGATGTACGAGAGGGCCGCTTGGGCCGACTCCTTCATCACCTCCCCGAGGTGGCCCGTCAGGATCAGCTGGCCCTTGCCCCGCATCTTGGTGGCCTCGATGAAGACGATGTCGCCGCCCACCCTCGTGACGACCAAGCCGACGGCCACGCCGCTGCGGTCCGTCCGCTCGGCCAGCTCGTAGAAGTACTTCGGCGGCCCCAGGAACTCCCGGACGTCTTCGGGCTTCACCCTCCAGCGCTCGGCGAACAGGGCTCGTCGGAGCGCGTTCGGGGACGGCCGGCGCCGGCCGTCCTTCGAGGGCTTGAGGGGTGCCTTCTCGAGCACCTTGACGGCGATCTTGCGCAGCACGCCCGCGATCTCGCGCTCAAGATTTCTAACTCCAGCCTCGCGGGTGTACTCCCGCACGATCTTGAGCACGGCCTCGTCGTCGAACTGCACGCTCCCGTCGGGGAAGCCGTGCTCCCGGAGCTGCCGCGGGATCAGATACCTTTGGGCGATCTGCAGCTTCTCCTCGTCGCTATAGCCCGGCAGCTCCAGCACCTCCATGCGGTCGAGCAGCGCGGGCGGGATCGTGTCCAGAATGTTCGCCGTGCAGATGAACAGCACCTCTGAAAGATCAAAGGGCACGTCCAGGTAGTGATCCTGGAACTTCGAGTTCTGCTCGGGGTCGAGCACCTCGAGGAGGGCGGCGGCCGGGTCGCCCCGGAAGTCGGCGCCGAGCTTGTCGATCTCGTCGAGCATGAAGACGGGGTTCTTCGTGCCCGCGCGCCGCAATCCCTGGATGATGCGGCCGGGGAGCGCCCCGATGTACGTCCGGCGGTGGCCCCGAATCTCGGCCTCGTCGCGGACGCCGCCCAGCGAGATGCGCACAAATTTGCGCCCCAGGGCGCGGGCGATCGACTGGCCCAAGCTCGTCTTGCCCACGCCCGGCGGCCCGACGAAGCACAGAATGGGCCCACACAGCTTGCGCCGCCTGCGCCCCTGCTGGGCCTGGAGCTGGAGCACCGCCAAGTACTCCAGAATGCGCTCCTTGACTTTCTCGAGGTCGTAGTGATCTTCATCGAGGATGCGGCGGGCGCGCGCGACGTCCAAGCGGTCGCGGGTCCGCTTCGACCAGGGCAGCTCGACCAGCCAGCCTAAATACGTCCGCGAGACGGTGTACTCGGCGGAGCTGGGGTGCATCTGCGCGAGGCGATCCAGCTCCCTTAGG
>WFPR01000109.1 GCA_015487455.1 Candidatus Bipolaricaulota bacterium | reverse complement strand
GCTTCACCCGCTCTACAGAAATCTTCTTCTCCATCATCCACTCGGAACGCCGATCCCCTTCCCAATAGGAAAGCCTTACCCCTCCCCATCCCCCTCGGAGTTCGGCCTTTCTCCCTGCCAAGTATACCCATACCGCATGGTGGGTCTCCTCCTTGGGGTTATCGGGGAGGATTACCTTAAGCTCACAGCACTTGGGAAGATCCGACTCATGGGAGCGTATCGTCTCCTGAATCGCCAAGAAGGTCGTGAGAACCTCTTGGGGGTCACAGGGCTCACCGGTCTCTATGCTCCAAAGGAAGCCAAAGGAAGCCTCCGGATGCTCCGTTTCGACCCAAGCTCGGAGGTCCACCACGACCGATCCATCCCCTACGCCAGTCCCTTCAGGGGGTACAGGCCGCCAAAGGCCATCGACGGCCTCACACCGGTAGAAGAGAACCTCGATGGTCTCAGGTGGGTAGCTAGCATAGCAGTTTTCCCCTGGATGGAGTCCAGAGTCTCCCAGCAAATCACCGGTTTCGCGCGCCCCCCAGAAGCATTGAAGACTCATGCCGCACCTTCCTTCCTTATCTTCACCAAGGGAGTTTGACGTAGCGCTTGCCCTCCAGCTCCTTGACGAGGTCCTTCATCACGAGCTGGAGGAGCCCGTACGAGACCTCCTTGGGGGAGAGCCCCGTCCGCTCGACGACGTCGTCGAAGTGCAGGGGGTCGAACTCCAGCGCCTCGTACACCCGGGCCTCCAGGCCCTCGAGGGCGGGGCCCTCCCGCGCCGCGGCCGCGGTGCTAGCCTTCCCCAGCCGGAGCGCCTCCCTTAGATCCGCGAACTCCTCCAAGATGTCCTCGACGTCCGTGACCAGCTTGGCCCCCTGCTGGATCAAGCGGTGGGAGCCTTTATGGCCCTCGGGGACGACGGGACCGGGGACGGCGAAGACCTCGCGCCCCTGATCGAGGGCGCACTTGGCCGTGATGAGCGCGCCGCTCCGCTCGGGGGCCTCCACCACGACCACCCCGCGGCTCAGCCCGCTGATGACGCGGTTGCGCTTGGGGAAGGTCCACCGATCGGGCGGCGTCTCGACGGGGAACTCGCTCAGCACCGCGCCCTGGCCCGCGATCTCCTCGGCCAAACGGCGATTTTGGCGGGGATAGAGATGTTGAAAGCCGCCGCCCAGCACGGCGATCGTGCGCGCGCCCACCTTGAGCGCGCCGCGGTGGGCCGCCGTGTCGATCCCCACGGCCAGACCGCTCACGATCGTGAAGCCCCGCGCGCCCAGCTCCCCGGCCAGCTTCTCCGCAACTGTGCGCCCGTACGCCGAGGGCTTCCGCGTCCCGACGATCGCGATCGCCAGCTCGTCCCTCGGCTCATAGGAGCCCTGGCAGTAGAGCACGACCGGCGGGTCGGGGATCGCCCGCAGGGGCTTGGGGTAGCGCGCGTCGGCCAGCGTCAAGACGCTCAAGCCGAGGCGCTCGATCGCCTCCAGCTCGCGCTCGACGGCGCGCTGGGCCTCCACGCGCCGCCGGGCCTCCGCGAACCGCTCCGCGGTCGCGGCCCCGAGCCCGGGGACGCCTTGAAGCTCGCTTAACGAGGCCTCCCAGATCGCCCGCGGCGAGGGGAAGCGCTCCAGCAGCTTGAGCAGCGTCGTGGGGCCGAGGCCCGTCAAGTTCAGAGCGATCCAGTCGCGCACCTCGCCGATCCCGCTTCCCCGGCCTCCTCCCATCCCGTCCACGACGCCCCCCGGATGTGCTAAGATGGGTGAGCGTAGGGTACCCCGGCGGGCCGCGCTCGGGCAACCGGGTGGGCATCCGCCTCGCTCGAGAAGAAGGAGGGGATTTCGGTGCCGGTGGAGGTCAGGAGCATCTGCCCCTACTGCGGCGTCGGCTGCGGCGTCATCCTGAAAGCTGAAAATGGACGGCTGGTGGGTCTTAGCCCCGACCCGGAGCACCCCGTGAGCCGGGGGACCCTCTGCCCCAAGGGCGCCACGGCCCACGAGTTCGTCCACCACCCCGACCGCCTCACGAAGCCCCTGCTGCGCAAGAACGGGAAGCTGCAGCCCGTGAGCTGGGACGAGGCGTACGACTACATCGCCCGGGAGATCGAGCGCATCAAGGCGCAACACGGCCCCGACGCGCTGGCCGTCATCAGCTCGACCCGCTCGACCGTCGAAGAAAACTATCTGGCGCAGAAGTTCGCCCGCGCCGTGCTCGGGACGAACAACGTCGACCAGTGCCAGCGGATCTGCCACTCGGCCACCGTCACGGGCTTAAGCGCCGTCCTGGGCGCGGGCGCGATGTCCAACTCCATCCGCGAGTTCTTGGAGCCCGGCCCCAAGCTGCTCATGGTCGTGGGGGCCAACCCCGCGGGCTCGCACCCCATCATCTGGTCCGTCTGGATGAAGCCCGCCCTGCGCAACGGGACGAAGCTCGTCGTGATCGACCCGCGCCGGACCGAGGTCGTCAAGGAAGCTGAACGCATTGGGGCCTTCGTGCTCCACCTCGCCGTCAAGCCCGGCTCGGAGGTGGCGCTCTTCAACGCGATGGCCCACCATATTCTGGAACACAAGCTGCACGACGAGGAATACATCCGGGAGCGCTGCGAGAACTTCGAGGCGTTTGCGGAGGCCGTCAAGCGCTACCCGCCCGAGCGGGTGGAGGGGATCGTGGGCGTCCCCGCCTCAAAGATCCGCGAGGCGGCGGAGCTGTACGCCACCCACAAGCCCGCCAGCATCGCCTACGGCATCGGGATCACGGAGCACCGCACGGGGGTGGCCAACGTCCAGGCCTTGGCGAACTTGGCCCTGATCACGGGCAACTTGGGCGTAAAGAGCGGGGGCTTGAACGCCCTGCGCGGCCAGAACGACGTCCAGGGCGCCACGGACATGGTCCGCCCGGAGTCGCTCCCCGGCTACCAGCCCTGGAGCGACCCGGAGGCCGTCAAGAAGTTCGAGGACGCCTGGGGCGTCCCGCTGCCCGCCCCCCGCGGCCCCATCGAGTTCATGTTCCTGTACTGCTCGCACATGTGGGACCGCGCGCTGCAGGGGAAGCTCAAGGGGCTCTACTGCATCGGCGAGGACGTCGCCTTGAGCGAGGGGAACCTCCGCAAAGTTGAGAAAGCCCTGCAATCGTTGGAGCTCCTGATCGTGCAGGACATCTTCCCCACCCGCACGATGGAGTACGCCCACGTGGTGCTCCCGGCGGCCTCGTTCGCCGAGAAAGACGGCACGTTCGTGAACACGGAGCGCCGGGTCCAGCGCGTTCGCAAGGCGATCGAGCCCGTGGGGGAGAGCAAGCCCGACTGGCAAATCCTCTGCGAGCTGGCCGAGCGGCTGGGCTACCCGATGCGCTACGGAAGCGTCGAGGAGATCTTCGAGGAGATCCGCCGGCTGGTGCCCATCTACGCCGGGATGAGCTACGAGCGCCTGGAGCGCGAGCGGGGGCTCCAGTGGCCCTGCCCCTCCGACGATCACCCCGGGACGCCCACGCTGCACGTGGGGCGCTTCCCGCGCGCGGGCGGGCGGGCCCGCCTCACGGCCGTCGACCACGAGCCGCCCGCCGAGGAGCCCGACGACGACTATCCCTTCATCTTGACGACGGGCCGCACGTTTATGCAGTACAACGCGGGGACGATGTCGCGGCGGACCCGCGCCGGGAAGGGCGAGCCCGAGAACTTCGTGCAGATCAGCCCCCAAGACGCCGAGAGGCTGGGGGTCCAAACCGGGGATCGGGTGAAAGTCAAGACGCGTCGCGGGGAGCTGGTCGTCAAGGCCAAGGTCGGCGATGTCCGTGAAGGCGTGATCTGGATGCCGCTCCACTACGCGGAGAGCCCCACGAACCTCCTGACGAACGACGCGATCGACCCGATTTGCGGGATCACGGAGCTCAAGGCCTGCGCGGCGCGGGTCGAGCCCGCTTAAAAAATTTGGCTGGGGGAGAGGGATTCGAACCCCCACTAACGGGTCCAGAGCCCGTCGTCCTGCCGTTAGACGATCCCCCAGCGGAAGCGCCTTTTATCTTACTGGGCGGCCCTCGGGCTGTCAAGCTCCCCTTTCGGGTTTAGCAGCCCCTTGACACGTCCGGCGATCGGGCCTATAATGCGCGCCAACGCTTGACCGACGAGGAGGAGGTTGCCGTCATGCGGCCGCGCACACACAGCAGCTGGACGTTGAGCGGGTTGGCTAACCATGTCGTTTCCCCCTTGAGCGTCGCCCTCCTCGTCCTCAAGCGACCCACCCGAACGCGTCTCAAGCGACGAGCTTGAGCGCCCCTTCCCCTTCGCGCTCGAGCGAGCGCTCGAGCGTTTCCAGCCGCGTACGGTTCGTCAGCGGTCGGTTGTAGGCCCCCTGCGCGCTCAGGCAGGCAGGGGGAAGCAACGATCGTCGCTTTACGCAACGAAAAACGAAAAGAGAAGCGAAGAGAAGCGAAGAGGGGACCATGGCGTTGAAGAAGGTGTTGCTGTTGTACTCCGGCGGGTTGGACACGTCGTGCCTGCTGAAGTGGATCCCCGAGCGCTACGGCGACGGGGACGGGGTGGAGG
>WFPR01000108.1 GCA_015487455.1 Candidatus Bipolaricaulota bacterium | reverse complement strand
GGACGGGCGAAAGAGGGGGGAGGGAAAACCCAGAAGGGGCGAAAAAGGAGGGCGACACGGGCATGATCCGCCGACAGAAGAGCAAGACGGGCGCTTTGCTGCTTTTGCTGCTGCTCGGGCTCCTGGGGGCTCTGGGGCTGCTGGGGCCGGAGCCGGGCGCCGGGGAGCCCCAAAGCCCCTCGACGCTGGGCGTCACCCAGGCCGTGGAGCCGGGCCAGATCTACGTGCAGGGCGCGGGCGTGAGCCCCGAGACGGCCGCGGTGACCCTGCGGCTCACGGCCCCGCGGCGGCCGGAGCGCCTGCCCCTGGACGTGATGCTGGTCGTGGACCGCTCGGCCAGCTTCCCCCTCGAGCGGGCGGTGGAGGCGGCGGAGCGGGTCCTCTCGCTGTTGAGCCCTGACGACCGCGTGGGGCTCGTCTCGTTCGCCACGGAGGGGCGGCTGGACGTCGGGCTCGCCCCCGCCACCCCGCCGCAACGGGACGCCGTGCGCGCGGCGCTGCGGGCGCTCCGGGCCGAGGGCAAGACGGCCCTGGGCGAGGGGATCGCCGTGGCCACCGACGAGCTGATCACCTTCGGCCGGACGGAGGCGCTCTGGGTCGAAGTGGTGTTCACGGACGGCCGGACGAACTACGGCCGTGACCCGCTCGAGGCCGCTCAGGTGGCGGCCGACCACGACGTCAGGATCTACACCGTCGGGGTGGGACGCTTCGTCAATCAAGAGCTGTTGGGCCAAATCGCGGAGCGCACGGGCGGGGAATTTTTGCCGTCGTTCAGCGACGCGCTGATCGAGCGCATCCGGCGGGGCGCCCTCCGGGCGGACGAGCCCGTCGTGCGCGAGGTGGAGGTCGTCGAGACGCTGAGCCGCGGGGTTCGGTATGAGCAGGCGCTGCGGAGCCCGCCCGCGCTCGTCACCCCCAACCCCGACGGGACCACGACGCTGGTGTGGCGAGTCGGGGATTTGCGGGAGGGCGAAGTTTGGGAGACCCGCTTCACCGTGAGCGGGACGGAGGCGGGCGTGCACCCCATCACGACCGCGCCCTCCTACGTGCGCTTCCTCGACGTCCGGGGGCGGGAGGTGCGCCAGGAGCTGCCCACGCTGCTCCTCGACGTCCGGCCCAAGCCGAGGGCGATCTTCCCGGCGTTTCGCTTCGAGCCGGAACAGCCGACGCGCTTCGACGAGGTGCGCTTCTACGACGAGTCGACCGTCGAGCCCGGCGGGCGGATCGTCGCCTGGCTCTGGGACTTCGGCGACGGGACCACGTCCACGGAGCCGAGCCCCACCCACCGCTACCAGGCCGACGGCGTCTACACCGTGACCCTCACCGTCACCAGCGACGAGGGCGTGCAAGCGTCCACGAGCCGGACGCTCACCGTGGCCACGCCGCCCCAGGAGGTGAGCGTCGACTTCACCTTCGAGCCGGAGCGCCCCACCCAGCTCGACGACGTTCGGTTCTTCCCGGAGGTCACGCTCAACCGCGGCGAGGTCGCGGCCTGGCTCTGGGACTTCGGCGACGGGACCACCTCCACCGAGCCGAGCCCCACCCACCGCTACCAGGCCGACGGGGAGTACACCGTGACCCTCACCGTCGTCACGGACGAGGGGATGCAGGCGAGCGTCAGCCGCACGCTCACGGTGTTCACGCCCAAGGTCGTCGTGACCCGCGAGATCGACACGTTCATCCCCGTGGATCGGACGATCCCCGGCCAGCGGGTGCGGGTGACGGTCACGATCCGGGCCAACGTCACGATCCACGGGCTGGGGCTCGACGAGAACGTCCCCGAGGGCTGGCCGGTCAAGGTCGTGGACAGCTCGACGGCCGAGCTGCGCGCCGAAGATTTACAGTGGCTCTTCAGCGAGACGCTCGAGCCCGGCACGGTCAAGACGATCGTCTACGAGCTGACCGTCCCGAAGGACGCCAAGCCGGGCGTCTATCGCGTGGACGGGGCGATCAGCAGCGCCTCGCCCCGGCTGAGCCTCGCCGTCGAGGGGGACAACCAGATCGAGATCGTGCCGGGGTTCCCGATCAAGGTCGTCGTGGCCCACTGGGACGTGAGCAACAAGACGCTCGATTTGGCGGGCTTCCCGGAGCACACGATCGACCTGAACCAGATCCTGCAGGCGATCGCCTGGTGGCGCGAGGGCGTCGAGGTTCCCTTCACGGAGGACGAGGCCGGGAAGCGCCAACGCATCGACTTCGAGACGATTCAAGAGCTGGTCGCCTACTGGCTTCTGGGCCTGAGCGTCTTCGAGCCGCTGCCGTAGCCCCCGTACCCCGTAAAGGGAAAGGGGAGGCAGCCAAGGCGCGACAGAGCGGGACGACGTGGAGCGAAGCGGAGCGAAGGAAGGGAAGGAAGGGAGTGAGCGGGACGCATGAGGGCGAGGGTGCGGCTTGTGACGTGGGGAACGGTGCTCGGGGTCGGGATGGCCCTCGTCGGCGTCGGGGTGGGGG
>WFPR01000107.1 GCA_015487455.1 Candidatus Bipolaricaulota bacterium | reverse complement strand
GCTATGAACCCCCTCAAGCCCAGCCCTTGGGCATTTTCTCGGCTCCTCTTGAAGACGATCAACACTTCGCCTTGAAAAACTTCAAGCCAAGACGTTGACGTAGTTCATAGAACGTGATCAACCCCCTTGGCTGAACCTCTTGTGGCATAGCTCTTGAACAACTTCGTCGAGGAGGTTGATCCTAATGACCCTAAAGGGTTGGCGAAGCTCAATCGGGATCGTTGCGCTTTTCGGCCTCAGCGTCGGCCTCGGCTTCGGGCCGGACTTGGACCTGGGCTTTGACTTGGACGTTCGGGAGAACCCGAGGCTCGATGCGCCCTTCGAGCTCGAGTTCGAGGCCATAAGCGAGAGCGAGAGCGCGAGTGCAAGCGTGGAGGCGTGGCTGCCCCCTTCGGCCTCGGGGGAGCGGCTGGCCGTGGACCCCTCCGTGCGCGATCGCTCCTCGAACACCCCCGAGGGGCTCGAGCCCAACCCCTGGCGATGGCGGGCGCCCCGGACCGCCGGGCCGTGGGGCCTGGAAGCGATGCGGGTCCCCCAGCTCTGGAACCTCAACGACCTCGCGGCGCGCCGCCGCGCCGTCATCGGGACGGGCGTCCTCGACGCGGGCTTCCAAGACGACGATCGCGACGGCTTCAACGACCATCCCGATCTGACCCACGTCCAAACCCTCGTATTTGACCCCGAGTCGGGACGGCTGGAGCCGGGGGCGGTCAAGGGAGCCCACGGCCAGCACGTGGTCGGCATCCTGGGGGCGACCGTGGGGAACGGCCTCGGGATCGACGGGCTCAACCCCTTCGCCCGGGTCGTGGCCGTCTCCCCCCAGATCCCCAGGGACCGGCGGGGCTTGGAGGCCGCCTGGGAGGTCGTGCTGGCCGCCCTCGAGCGGCTCCTGGAGGAGCACCCCGAGGTGCGGGTGGTGAACCTCAGCCTGGCCTACAACTGGGCGATCAACGGGCGGCTGAAGATCGACCCCAACGTCGACCGAGGCGCTCAGGGGCTGGCCGAGCGCCAGGGCCTGCGGGTGCGCGAGCTGGCCGCCCGCTTCCCCGACGTGCTCTTCGTGGCCGCGGCGGGCAACGACAGCCGGAACCGCTACGGGTTCCCGTACGAGATCCAGGCGAAGTGGGCCAGCCCCTTCGGCTGGGCCGCCCTCGGCCCCACGGTGGACGGCTGGGCGCCCGCGCCCAACGTCCTGATCATCGAGGCCGTCGACGACGTCCTGCCGGGGGAGCGGCAGCACCGCAAGTCGGACTTCTCGAACGTGGGCGGGCACCTCTCCGCGCCGGGCGGGCGGATCCTGAGCACGGTGCTGAACGGGCGCTACGACACCTACGACGGGACGTCGATGGCCGCCCCCCACGTGACGGGGTTGATCGGGTACCTGTGGGCGCTGGAGCCCTCGCTCACCGTGGAGGAGCTCAAGGCGCTGCTGTTCCGGACGGCCCGGCCGGTGCTCCCGGAGGTCGGGGGCCGGACCGGCCCCGAGGGCGAGGAGCCCGCGCCCTTGGTGGACGCCTTCGCCGCCGCCCTGGCGATCGACCTCATCAGGGGCGACGAGGCCGTCCAGCGGGCGCTGGTGGACGTGGACGACTGCACCCCGGACGGGAACCTGCGGGTGGACCCCCTCGGGCGAGTGGTGGAGGGCTTCTGCCCCGACGGGCGGCGGGGCGACGGCGCCGTGGACATGGCCGACTTCCGGGCCTTCCGCGACGCCCTCCTCGCCTTGGAGGGCCGGGGGGCGCTCGACGGCCCGCCCGACCACCCCAAGCGGGATCTGAACGGCGACGGCTGCGTCCACGGCGCGCAGCCCGGTTGCCCCTACCCCGAGAGGGTCTATCCCCGCTTCGACTTCAACGGGGACGGGGTCCTCGACCGGAAGGCGAAGGCCCCCTTCAAGGGCCGGGCGCTCACGGACCTGGAGGTGCTCATGGAGGTCTGGGGCGCGGGCCCGGGGGCGGACACCGAAGGCTGGCGGGCGGAGGCCCTCCCGGGGCTGCTGGACTCCGTCGACCTGCACCTCGACCTGACGGAGCTGTTCGAGCGGGAGGGCGTCGAGCGGGTGGAGGTGCGGGCGACGGGGGCGCCGGCCCGGGAGGCGACGGCGGAGCGGCCCCGGCTCGTGATCACGACGCCGCTTCAGCCCCGGGTGCGGGTGCACGTCCGGGGCTTCTCCGCGGAGGGGGCGCTGCGGGTGGAGCGCTGCGCGGTCGTGGAGCCGACGGCGCCGGGCCAGGACCTCTGGGTCGCCCTGAAGGCCTGCTCGGGGCCGGGGTTGACGGGAGCGCCCTGAGCGGTGGAAGATTTGGGGGATGGAGTATGCGAGACGAGCAGGAAGAGCGGAGGCCGAGCGCGTCGGTCCCCCAAGAAGGGGCTTTGGGGCGGGCGCCCTGGCCGCCGGGGACGGTGACGGTCCTCTTCAGCGACATCGAGGGCTTCACGGACTACACTGAGCGGTTCGGGGACGAGGCGGCCCATCGCCTGAGCCACCGCCACCTCGAGCTGGTCCGGGAGCAGCTGGCCCGCCACAACGGGCTCGAGCTTAAGACGTTGGGGGACGGGGTGCTGGCCGTCTTCGCCAGCGCCCGGCAGGCGGTCCTCTGCGCCCTGGCGATCCGGCGGGCCGTCGCCGACTGGAGCGCCCGCCACCCCGACGAGGCGTTTCGGGTGCGCCTCGGCCTCGACGCGGGCGAGCCCGTCCAGGAGGAGCGCGACGTCATCGGGCGGACGGTCAACCGGGCGGCCCGGATCGCCTCGCAGGCCCGGGGCGGGGAGGTCCTCGTCTCCGAGGTGGTCAAGGGGC
>WFPR01000106.1 GCA_015487455.1 Candidatus Bipolaricaulota bacterium | reverse complement strand
CTGTGCGCGGCCCACGGCGCCCTGCTCATTTTGGATGAAGTCCAGACGGGGCTGCGGACGGGCGCCTGGCTCTACAGCGAGCGCGAGGGGGTCGTGCCCGACGTCGTCTGCTTTGGCAAGGGGCTGGGCGGGGGCGTCCCGATCGGGGCCACGGTCTTCCGCTCGAGCTTGAGCTTCCGGCGGGGGCAGCACGGGAGCACCTTCGGCGGGAACCCCTTGGCCTGCCGGGCGGCCCTCGCCGTGCTGGAGACGGTCGAGCGCGACGGGCTGCTGGAAAGGAGCCGCGAGCTGGGGGCGTACTTCTTGAAGGAGCTTCAGGGGCTCGTCGAGGAGTTCCCCGATAAAGTGCGGGAGGCGCGGGGGGTCGGGCTGATGCTGGGGGTGCAGCTGCGCTTCAAGGCCGCGCCCGTGCTCGACGCCCTGAGGCGGCGGGGCGTGCTCGCGCTGAGCGCCGGGCCCACGGTGGTGCGCTTCCTGCCGCCCCTCGTCATCGAGCGGGCGCACGTGGATCGAGCCGTGGAAGTGTTACACGAGGTGCTGCAAGAAAGCCCAGCCCCTGAAGGGGCGGGCTAGAGGTTGCGAAGCCTGCCAAGGCAGGCTAGTTCGTTTCAGCGAGTCGGCCATGGCCGAAACGCACACAGAGCTGTACTGTCACATCGTTTGGGCCACTTGGGAACGAGAGCCTTTGATCACTCCCGACATCGAGCCGCGCGTGTACGCTGCCATTGCAGCAAAATGTCGAGCTTTAGGAGCGGAACCGCTAGCCATTGGCGGCCTTCCCGATCATGTACACCTCCTCGTGCGATTTCCCAGCTCCCTCGCGCTGGCTAAGCTCGTGCAGGAGGTCAAAGGGGCTTCGTCCCATTTGGTCACGCATGAGCTTCGACCTGGCAAGTTCTTCAAATGGCAAAAGGGCTATGGGGCTTTCACCGTGAGCCGCGAAGCGGTCCCCCGCGTGGCGGCGTACGTGCGCGAGCAAAAAGCCCGTCACGCCCGGGGCGCCTTGAACGAGGAGTTCGAGCGTTTGGTCAAAGGGTAAGCCCCGCAGGGGCTTTGCAAACAATAGCCCGCGGCTTTAGCCGCCGGGCTAAAACGGGCTGAATGAAATGAGCAACGAATGAGCAACGAGAAAGGGACCCTCGTCGAGAGGCTGGTGCGCTGTTACAGCCCGACGGGCCACGAGCGGGAGGCCGTCGAGCTGCTCGTGGCCGAGATGGAGGCCCGCGGGTTGGCCGCCTCCGTCGACAAAGCGGGCAACGCCGTCGGGCGGGCCGGACGGGGCCCCCTGCATGTGTATTTGATCGGGCACGTCGACACGGTGCCGGGCGAGCTGCCCGTCCACGTCAAAGATGGGGTGCTCCACGGGCGGGGGAGCGTGGACGCGAAGGGGGCACTGGCGGCCTTCGTGGAGGCCGCGGCCGCCTTCGTCCGGAGCGATGAACTCACGGTCACCGTGGTGGGCTGCGTCGACGAGGAGGGCGGGTCGCGGGGGGCGAAGCACCTGCTGCGGACGCTCCCGCCGCCCGACGCGCTGATCGTCGGGGAGCCGAGCGGCTGGGACGCGCTCACCCTGGGCTACAAGGGTTCGTTCACGCTGCGCTACTCTTTAAAGAAGCCGAGGGCCCACGCGGGCGCGCCCGAGCCCACCGCCCCCGAGGAGGCTCTCCGCTTTTACGAAGCCCTCCGGGGGGTTTACGCCCGACAGGGCGTGTTGGGCGCGGGCTTCGAGCAGCTCACGCTGCGCCTGCTGCGGGTTCAGACCCTGGATCTGGAGGGCGGGAACGCCCAGCGGGTCGAGCTGCTGCTGAACGCCCGGGTGCCGCCGCGCTTCCCCGTGGCCCACCTGCAGCGGGCCGCCGAGGGGCTCAAGGGCCGGGCGGAGCTGGAGTGGGGCGAGTTCGTCCCGCCCGTGCTTGGTGACAGGGGAAGCCCGCTGGTGCGGGCCTTTTCGGGGGGTGTGCGCGCCCTGGGCGCCCAGCCCCGCCTTAAGCGCAAGACGGGGACCTCTGACTTAAATTTACTCCAGCGCTGGCGGCCGCCCCTGGGGCTGGGGGCCTACGGCCCCGGCGACTCCGCGCTCGACCACACCCCCGAGGAGCGCCTCAATCTGCGGGAGTACGAGCGCGCCATCGGGGTGCTCAGGGGCGTGTTGGAGCGGCTGGCGGCTACAGCCCGCCCTCGAGCAGCCGCCGGATGTCGTTCCAGGTGATCACGACGATCAGGGCCATCAGCAGCAGGAACCCGATGTAGTGGATCCAGCCCTCCTTCTCCGGCGGGATCGACCAGCCCGTGAGCGCCTTCAGCACGGCGTTGATCACGATGAAGAGGGCGCGGCTGCCGTCCAGCGCCGGGAACGGGATCAAGTTCGTCAGGCCCAAGATCAGGCTGAGCAGCGCGACGATCCGGAAGAACGTCTCGAAGCCCTGCTGGAGGCTGCGCCCGACGATGCTGGCGATCCCGACGGGGCCCGTGACCGCCTCGCCGGGGCTCACCTGCCCCGTGAAGAGCTGCCGGACGGCCAGGTACAGGACGAGGAAGGTGTTGCGCACGTGGACCAGCCCGATCCCGAGGCTGGCGGCCAGGCCCTCGGGGCGGCGCTTGGCCAGCTGCAGCTGTCCGCCCCCGAGGAACGCCTGCAGCCCCAGCCCCCCGATCGGGACGGCGACGGTGAGGGGGCGCCCGTCGCGCTCGAGTTGCAGCGTGAGCGCCTCGCGGCCCTCGGCCCGCGCGCGGAAGAACGCCTTGACCAAGCTGTAGGCGCTGGTGATGGGGTGGCCGTCGGCGGCGACCAAGCGGTCGCCCGGCCGGAGGCCCGCCCGCGCCCAGGGCGACCCGGGCTCGACCCGCGCGACGACGGGGAGGGTCGGCTGGCCCCAGAGCAGCCGGGGACGGATCTCCTGAAGCTCTTTAAGCTCAAGGGCCCGGGGGTCCAGCTCGAGGGGCACGCGCCGCCCCTCGCGACGCACGACGAGTTGAACGGGTTCCCCTGGGTTTAGCTCGAGTCTTCGCTGCAGGGCCCGGGTGAGCAGGTGGACGGCCTCGGCCCAGCTCCCGACGGGCTCCCCGTCGACGAGCAGCACCTCATCGCCGGGCTTCAAGTACGAGGCCCAGCTCGACCCCTCGGGCACGACCGCGACCTCGGGCAAGGGGAAGGCGAACGAGATCCCGATGAGGTAGCGGCCGCGGGCCTCGTCCCAGTAGGGCTCGAGGGTCAGCTCCAGCTCGCGGTCGCCGCGGAGCACCCGCGCCCGGAGGGGCTGCCCCTGGGCCGCCTGAACGATTGAAGGGATCTGCTCGGGGAAGTAGATCGCCTGGTCGCCCAGCTCGAGGAGCTTGTCGCCGCTCTGGAGCCGCCCCCAGGCGGGCGACTCCGGCGCCACCTCCGCGATCTCCACGTAGGGGGTGCCGAAGACGGCCGCATAGGCGATCATCAGGACGACGGCGAAGAGCACGTTCGCGGCGGGACCGGCCAGGACCACGGCCAGCTTGGCCCAGGCGGGCTTGGCCGTGAACAGGCGGTCCGGCGGGACGGCCGAGTCGTCGGGGCTGCGCGGGTCCTCGCCCGCCAGGCGGACGTAGCCGCCCAGCGGCAGCAGCCTCAGGGCGTAGAGCGTTTCGCCCCGGCGGCGCTTCCAGATCGCCGGGCCGAACCCGATCGCGAACTCGTGCACCCAGACGCGCACCCACTTCGCGGCCAGGAAGTGCCCACCCTCGTGGATCGCGACCAGCGCGCTGATGGTCAGCACGAAGCCGACGGCGGCCACTACGATCTCCACGTGACTCGCGCCTCCTTCCCGGGCTCGTGAGGGGGATTGTACCGCACCCGCGCGGCGGGGGCGAAGGCGAAGCGGAGGCGATCCCGCTCGACGGTCACGAGCAGCCCCTGGGGCAGCGTTACGCGTTGGCCCGAGCGCCGCTTCCTCGCCTCCGCGAGGACCCGCTCCACGTGCTCCGCGGCCAGCGCCTCCCCCCCGCCCCCCACGGTCCGGAGCGCCCGGCGCACCGCGTACTCCTGCAGGATGGGGGGGAGCCGGAGCAGCTCGCCCCGACGCAGCGCCAGGGCCCGCTCCCCCTCGGGGCGGTCGCCCGCGAGCAGGGTCGGCCAGCGCGCGTCCAGCTCCTCGACGAGGGCCTCGTGCGCCCGCCGGGCGATCTCCGAAGCGCGCACGACCGCCCCGAGCGCGCTCGGGTTGAGCTTCTGCAGCAGGGGCAGCAGCTCCCAGCGGACCCGATTGCGCAGGGGCTTGAGGTCCCGATTCGTGGGGTCCTCGCGGTACGGCAGCCCGCGCGCCCGTAAGAAGCTCAAGATCTCGTCGCGGGGGCACTCGACCAGCGGGCGAACGTAACGCAGATCACACTCGGGGTCGGGGCGGACGGGGGGCAGCCCGGCCAGGCCCTCCAAGCCCGCGCCGCGCAGCAAATTGATGAAAAACGTCTCGACGCGGTCGTTGAGGGTGTGCCCCAGGGCCACGGCCTGGGCGCCGTGGCAGCGGGCCGCCTCGCGCAGGAAGCGATAGCGGGCCCGCCGCGCCTCGTCCTCCGACCTCAAGGGGGCTCGAGCCTGACCCAGCTCGAAGGGCAGCTTCAGCGTCCCGGCCAGCCGCCCGACGAACGCCGCGTCCTCGTGGGAGTCGGGGCGCATTCGATGATCGAAGTGGGCCACGATCAGCTCGACGTCCAGCTCCCCGCGCAGCTCGTGGAGCCCGAAGAGCAGCGCGACGGAGTCGGGGCCGCCCGAGACGGCCACCACGGCCCGCTCGCCGGGACGGAGCATCCCGTAGCGCGCGATCGTCTCCCGAACTCTCCGCACGACCGTCATGATCGCGATTATCGCGTCATCGTACCGCCCTCGTCGCCGCGGGCATTGTGCCCCCTGAGCCCGCCCGCCGCAACGACCCGACGCCCCTTTGACTCTAGAGCTAGAGAGGGTAGAGAGGGGCGCGACCTTGCGGCGGGGCCTTCCGGCCTTTACGGTACGGTGAGGCGAGGTGAAGCGAAGCGAGGTGAGGCCGCGTGCGAACATCACGCGTCTTCGGGTTGTGTGCGCTGCTGCTGGCGTTGGCGGGCTGCGCGCCGCTCCTCTCCCTTCAGCCTCGAGCCCAAGCCCGATCGATCGACCCCTGCAGCGTCTCCGTCCCCGACCCCGCGCCCGACGCGCTGCCCGCCGTTCGGCTCCAGCCCTTTTTGGAGGGGCTGACGAACCCCGTCGACCTGGTGCCCGCCGGGGACGGCTCCGGGCGGCTCTTCGTCGTCGAGCAGCCGGGCACCGTGCGCGTCTACGACCCCGAGCGGGGGCTCCTCCCCGAGCCCTTCTTGGACGTGCGGGCTGAGGTCCTCTTCGGCGGCGAGCGCGGGCTCCTCGGGCTCGCGCTCCACCCGCAATTCGCCCGGAACGGGCGCCTCTTCGTCAACTACACCCGCCGCCCCGACGGGGCCACGGTCGTCGCCGAGTACCGCGTGAGCCCGAACGACCCCGACAGGGCCGACCCACAAAGCGGGCGCACAATTTTGACCGTCGAGCAGCCGTTCCCCAACCACAACGGCGGGCAGCTGCGCTTCGGCCCCGACGGGCTGCTCTACGTGGGGCTCGGCGACGGCGGCGCCGCGGGCGACCCCCTCGGCCACGGACAGAACCCCTCCACCCTGCTCGGCGCCCTGCTCCGCATTGATATCGACTCCGCAAGCCCCTATGCGATCCCCGCCGACAACCCCTTCGTGGGCCGCGCCGACGCCCGCCCCGAGATCTGGGCCTACGGCCTGCGCAACCCCTGGCGCTTCTCGTTCGACCGCTGCGACGGGCGGCTCTTCCTGGCCGACGTCGGCCAGGACCGCTGGGAGGAGGTCAACCTCGTCCGGCGGGGCGGCAACTACGGCTGGAACGTGATGGAAGGGGCGCACTGCTTCCGCCCGCCCGTGGGCTGCCGCACCGAGGGCCTGGAGCTGCCCATCGCGGAGTACCCGACGGCGCTGGGCTGCGCGATCGTCGGCGGCTTCGTCTACCGCGGGACCCGCCTCCCCCAGCTCATCGGGCGCTACGTGTTCGGGGACTTCTGCAGCGGGCGGATCTGGGCGCTCACCCCGCTCGTCCCCGACGCCCAGCGGGCCGAGGACTGGCGCATGGACGAGCTGCTCGACACGACGCTCAACATCAGCGCCTTCGGCGAGGACGCGGACGGGGAGCTGTACGCGCTCGACCTGAAGGGGGCCGTCTACCGCCTCGTGCCCGCGGAGTGACGCGCCCTCTTAGCGTCAAAGCTCGTATAGATCTGGGCGGCGGTCCTCGAAGAGGTCGTTGTGCTCGGTGACGCGCTTGTCGAGGGCCTGAGCGGGGTCGACCTCCACGACGTTGAGGGCGTCGCCCTCGGGCGGGGCCTTCGCGAGCACGGTCCCGTCGGGCGCGACGATCTGGCTCTCGCCCGTGTAGCTCAGGGCCCTCCCGTTTTGTTCCTCCCGCCCCCAGCGGTTGGCCAGCACCCAGAAGACGCGATTCTCCAGCGCCCGCACCCGGCTGGTGAGCTGGCCCCGGCCCGGCAGCACGAGATTTGAGGGGTGGCAGACGATCTGGGCGCCCCGGAGCGCCAGGGTGCGGGCCGCCTCCGGGAAGTAGTGATCGAAGCAGATGAGCAGCCCGACCCGCACGCCCCCGATCGCGCAGAGGGGGAAGGGCGTGTCCCCCCGCTCGAAGAGGAGCTTCTCCTCGTTGAAGAGGTGGGCCTTGCGGTAGTGGGCGAGGACGCCCTCCGGCCCCACGAGCACGGCGCTGTTGTAGAGCTTCCCCGTGCGGCGATCGAGCTCCGGCAGCCCGACCACGATGTGCGACCCGCGCGCCCGGGCGATCTCCTGCAGCAGCGCCGTCGTCGGGCCGGGGACGGGCTCGGCCACCCGCCGCAGCGCCTCCCGCGACGTGAAGAGGTAGCCGCTGGTGGCCAGCTCCGGCAGCACGATCAGCGCGCCCTCGGCGTCCGGATGGGCGAGCGCCCGCCGAATGGCGCGGCGGTTGGCCTCCACGTCGCCGAGGACGGGCGCAAACTGATAGAACCCCACGCGCATGCGCGTGCGCGTCATAGCCCACCTCGCGCCAGCATCACGCCCAGGGCGACCACGGCGAGCGCCAAGATCAGGTTGACGCGCCCGAGGAGGCCCGCCCGCCGCCAGAGCCTCCTCGCCTCCTCGGAGTCGGGGTCCTGACGGCGGAGGGCGGTCGCCCGCGGACCGATCACGAAGTCGTGCAGGGCGCTCAGGATCACGATCCCGACGAAGAGCAGCAGCTTCACGCCCAGCGCCCGGCCGAAGGGGGTGCCCCAGTCCGCCCACTCGAAGTCCCGGGCCATCAGGTTGAGACCGCCGGTGAGGACGAGCAGCCCCAGCGACCCCCACGCGACGACCCGGAAGCGCGCCCCGATCCGGTCCACCAGCGAGGCCGAGACCTCGCGATGTTCGGGCCGCCGCAGCGCGGGCATAAGCACCAAGCCCAGAAAGACGATCCCCCCGAGCCAGATCGCCATGGCCAGAACGTGCAGCCAGACCGACACCAAGTACAGCGCCCTCATCCGAGACAGCCACCTCACCTCCCCTTTTCCCTTTTCCTTCCCTCCCCTCCCC
>WFPR01000105.1 GCA_015487455.1 Candidatus Bipolaricaulota bacterium | reverse complement strand
GGCCAGGAGCCCCCACAGCCTCCCTCGCGCCGACCTCAGCAAGGCGCCTCCCCTCCTCGAAGCCCTTGGAGGATCATAGGCGCTCGCGGGGCGCGCCGTCAACGGCGCGCGACTCAGCGCAGCAGGACGAGCTTCACGACCCGCCTGAGCCGAAGCCCCCCGTCGGCGTCCCGCACCGTCACGACGGCGAGGTAGACCCCGTTGGCCCAAGCTCGCTGAGGCCCCAGCGGGACCCGCACCCACGGGCGCCCGTCGTTGGCGCCCTCCGTCCGGAAGCGGAGGCGCACCCGCCCCGCCAGATCGAAGAGCTGCAGCTCGAGCCGAACCCGCGCGTCCCCCAGTCGCCCGCCCTCAAGGCGCAGGAGCAGGGCGCGCCCGCCCGCCCCTGCCTCGCTCACCCTCAAAATCAAGCGGGGCCGTCCGCGACCCGAGGCGGAGGGCGGCGCTTCCACCCGGAGCTCGGCGTCGCCCGCGACGGGCCGCCCGTTGAGCCGCCCCTCGACGCGGTGGACGCCGGGCGCGACGCCCTCCGAAACACGCACCTTGTACACGACCTCGCGCGCCTCCCCCGGCCCGAGCGCCCTCCAGACCCAGCGCGCCGCGTTCGCCTCCGGCTGCTCCAGGGAGGCGTCGCCCGCGCTCACGGGCTCCAGCGCGAAGCCCTCGGGCCAGCGCTCCTCCAGCGCGAGCGCCCCGAACCGCATCGCGGGCACCCTCACGGCGACCCGGACGAGCAGCTCCCCGCCGGGCTCGACGCGCCCCCGGGAGAGCGTTCTGGAGGCGGTGGGCTCGCCCGCCCACAGCTGCAGCTTCCCGTGGCCGCTCTCGACGTCCGGGCCGGGCGCCCCGACGTCCAGGGCGCCCTCCACGAGCGCCCCCCAGACGCGCTCGAGCGGCCAGTCGGGGTGCCGCGACCAGATCAGGGCGGCGGCGCCCGCGACGTGGGGGGCCGCAGCGCTCGTCCCGAAGAAGCCGCGCACCCCGTCGGGGGCCACCAAGTCGGGCTTGAGCCGCCCGTCGCTCGTGGGCCCGCGCGCGCTGAACCCCTCCACCTCGCCCTCCTCCCAGCGGTAGGCGCTGATCGCCCCGACGGCCAGGGCGCAGGCGCAGTCGGCCGGGGCCACGACGCTCCCGTGGGGCGTGCGCGGCTCGAGCGCGTGCTCCAGGCTGAAAAGCTTAAAGCGCAGCGGGCGCGTGACGCGCTTGACCCTCACCTTGAGCGCGTAGACGCCGGGCTCCAGGACGGGGTACTCGAGCTGCTCGCGGGGCGGGTCGAGGCCCCGCTGTGGGGCCGTCGCGCTCGCCACGACCTTTCCCTCGCGGTCCAGCAGGAACAGATCTAGATCCTGGTCGGTGCGCGGGAAGTCGTCCCAGACGAGCACGAGCTGGATCACGCCCCCGAAGGTCGCCCACACCCGAAGGGCCTCGCGCCCCAGCCCGAACTCGGCCCACCCGTCCCCGTCCCGATCGTAGAGTCGGCCCATCCAGTGCCCGTAGGCTTGGTTCCCCGCGGCGTTGACCCAGAGCGCCCCCGCCTCGTACGCCCGCCGGGCGATCTCGTTCACGACGCCCGTCCCGTCGCCAAAATTTGAGTCGAACCAGCCGATCGAGTGGTTGATGACGCGGGCGCCCAGCCGGAGCGCGACCTCCACGGCCTCGGCCAGCGCCACCTCGTCGCCGTCCTCGCCCAAGTTGATGAGGATCAGCTCGGCCTCGGGGGCCATCTCGTGGACGATCCGGGCCACTTGGAGCCCGTGATCCCCGCCCGCCTCCATCCCCTCCCCCGACTGGTCGATCGTCGCCACGACCGCGCTGGGGTCGAGCCAGCCCCTCTTGAACGCTCGGCGCAGCCCCTCGAACCCCACGTCGATGATCGCGACCCGCACGCCCCGGCCCTTGATCCCGAGGCCGTGCAGCAGGAGCGCGCCGGTGGGCAGCACGCCCGTCTCGTAGCGCGGGATGTCCCGCTCACGCTTTAGCTGTAAAGGCCGCATCAAGAGGGGCCTGCGGACGAGCTGAACGCCGGGGAGTTGGGCCGCCGCCCTCAGCGCCTCCAAGGGCACCGCCGCGCTCAGGAGCCCCTCGTGTTGGGCGTTCACGACGGCCCCGAGGCGCTCAAGCCGCGCCCTCACGCGCCCCGCCCGGCCGGGCTCCGCCTCCACGACGACGCGCACCCGCACGGCGCCCGTGCCCGACCCGCTCAAAGCGATCCCGTGCGCTTGGGCGTAGACGAGGGCCTGGGCGGGGCTCAGCCGCTCGAGCTCGAGCAGCCGAACGAGCGCCCCCTCAAGGCGATCCCCTTGCCCTTGAAGTGGGGGTTGAAGGCTCCCGTTGGCGACGAGCCCGCCCGGCGGCGCAAGCCCCCAGGCCAGCCCAAGGCTGAGGCCAAGGCCAAGGCAAAAGCAGAAGCCCAAGCGCAGAAGGGGTCGGGTCATGACGGCTCAGCGTAGCAGAAGCGGAGGTCGAGCTCAACGCAGCCGTCGGCTATCGCAGCACGAGGAGCTTCTCGACCCAGCGCGCGGCCGTCCCGTCCGTCCGCACGGCCTCGACGACGGCCACGTAGACGCCGTTGGCCGGGGGGACGATAGGGCGCCAGCGCAGCGTCGGCGTCGGGCCTGCTGCCGCCCGCGCGAAGACCCGTCGCCCGGCCGCGTCGAAGATCGCGACGCGAAGGGCGCGCACGGGAGGCGTCAAGGAGCGCCGGTCGAGCGCGAACGTGAACGTGAACCCCTGAGGATCGCGGAGCACGCGCAGGCGGCCCGGCCCCTCGCGCTGCCCGAAGGCCCTCGCATAGATGGGCCGCTGCGAGATCCAGAGGTCGATGGCCTCGAAGAAGAGCGCGTTGTCGATCTCCCCGGCGAGCCAGGCGTCGATCACGCTGAAGAACTCGGGGTCGTCCAGGCGGTTGTTGCCGTTCGCGTCGAAGCGCGCCAGCGGGGAGACCAACCCGCCGGGCGGGGGCGGGACCAGCTCCACGGGCAGGAACGTCGGCTCGTTCGTGACCGTCATGAAGCGGAAGCCGCCCCGCCCGAGCGCCAGCGTCCCTTGTCGCCCGCGCCCCTCCGGCCCCTCGACGATCACCGTCTCCAGGCCCATCTTGGGCTGCGCCCGCTGGAGCGCCAGCATCGAGCGCCCGAACTCGTCGCGCACGATGCCCACGAGCCGCCAGCCCGGCGTGCGCACCCGGAAGCTCGCCGCGACGTCCGTGGGCGCGACTTGGATGTACAGCTGGTCCCAGCGCTGCACGCTCACGTTGATCGTGATCGTCAGCCGCCCCCCGCCCAACGGCAAGTTCTCGTAGCGGGCGCTCAGCACCCCCTGGGCGTAGAGCGCGTCCACGCTGGCCCACACGATCAGAAGCATCAGAAGAGCCCTGAGGCCGACGAGGAGAAGCGTCCGCTCAACCCTGCGGTCGTGCTGACCCATCGCGCTCACCTCCGGCGCGACTATAGCCCATCCCCTCGAGGTCGACAACGACAAACGACAAAGGATCCCCGAGATTTCCCGATCGTGGCAACGCAGCCCCGGAGCCCCCTGCCCCTGTCTCTTATACACATCTGACGCT
>WFPR01000104.1 GCA_015487455.1 Candidatus Bipolaricaulota bacterium | reverse complement strand
ATGGAGACGTAGTACGGCCCCTCGTCCAGCAGCTCGAAGACGTCGAGGTCCCAGGCCGGGACGAGCTTGACCCCCTCGGCGTCGGCGGCCTTCTGCTGCTCGGGCGTGAGCGCCCGCACGCCCACGATCGTGATCCGATCGCCGGACATCTCGTCGAGATCAAGAACGCGCGAGATCGTGCAGGCGTGCGAGAAGGTGTCGCCCTCCAGCTCCTCGTGGAGGTCGGGGTGCGCGTCGAAGACGAGCAGCTTCAGCCCGGGGTGGCGCTTGAGCGCGGCGGTGAAGCTCGGCACGGTCACGATGTGGTCGCCGCCCAACAGCACCGGCACCGCGCCCTCGTCGAACAGCGCGGCCACGGCCTCCTCGATCTCCGTCAGGACGGTGCGCAGCCGGTTGCTCAGGGGCAGGTCGCCCGCGTCGCGGGCCGGGAGCCCCGATAAATCGAGCCCGCGCTCGGTGCACGGTGGGAGCGACTCCGCGACCTCGCGGATCTGCCTGGGGGCCAGCCGCGCCCCCGGTCGGTACGAGCTGGCCGCGTCGTACGGCAGCCCCAACAGCGCGTAGCGCGCGGGCCCCGTCGGCTCGTGCTTGAAGACGCCGCCGAACGAGTGTCGCTTCGGGGTGAGCGTCTCGCGTGCCATGGGCCGCGCGATTATAGACCGTCGCATCGCGCCCGGCAACCCAGGGGCGGGACGCCCCCGTGGCCTTGAGCTATAATGCGGCGCCATGGAGAGGGAGGCGCTTCGGGTCACGATCCTGGGGACGGGCGGGGCGGTCCCGCCGCCCGACCGGGCGCAGACGGGCATCCTCGTCGAGAGGGGCGGGCGCCGCCTGCTCATCGACTGCGGCAGCGGGGTCCTGCTGCGCCTCGACCAAGCGGGGGCCGACCCCGCCCAGGTCGAGACGGTGCTGCTCACCCACCACCACCTCGATCACATGAGCGACCTCCTGCCCCTGATCGTGGCCCGCTGGCTGAAAGGGCATCGGCGCACCCGCGTCTGCGGCCCCGAGGGCACGCGGGCGCTGCTGGAGCGGCTGCTCGGGCTGTACGACTACGTCCGCCGCCACGTCGCCCTCGACGTCCGCGAGCTCAAGGACGGCGACCGCGTCGAGCTCGAAGGCTTCGCCGTCGAGTGCCTGCGGACGAGGCACCCCGTCCCGACGCTGGCCTACAAGCTCGACGGCGTCTTCGCCTTCTCGGCGGACACGGGGCCGTTCCGGGAGCTGGCCGAGTTCGCCCACGGCTGCGAGCTGCTGCTCCACGAGTGCTCCTTCCCCGACGGCGTGGAGGCCCCAGCGCACCACACCACGCCGAGCGCGCTGGGCGAGGCGCTCAAGGGCTGCGACGTCCGGCTGCTGCTGCTCACCCACTTCTACCCCGAGACGCGGGGACACGAGCTGGCGATGCTGCAGGCCGTCAAGCGGGGCTTTCAAGGGGAGGTCCAGCTGGCCCGGGACCTCATGGAGCTGGAGCTGAGGGGGAGGGGAGGAGGCGAGGGGCGATGAGCCAAGGCGACAAGCTGAGGGCGTTCCACGAGTATCGCCAGCGGATGAACGCGCTCATCTTGCAGAAGGGGAACCTGCAGATTAAGCGCTTCTTCAGCCTCGACGCCCAGGCCTATCGGGACGGGGCGCTGCCCGCCAAGACGAAGGAGCTGATGGGGCTGGTGGCCTCGATGGTGCTCCGCTGTGACGACTGCATCACGTACCATTTGGATCAGTGCATTAAGCACGGCGCGACGGACGAGGAGCTGTTCGAGGCGTTCACGGTCGCGCTGGTCGTGGGCGGCTCGATCGTGATCCCGCACCTACGGAGGGCCGTCGAGACGCTCGAGGCGCTGCGGGCTGAGGCGGAGGCACGATGAGCGCGCCGCCCCCGCCCCACGAGAGGGCCGTCAAAGCCGTGATCTTCGACGTGGACGGGGTGCTCGTCGACACGGGGCGCCTCCACCTCGAGGCGTGGCGCGCCCTCGCCCGGGAGCTGAGCCTCCCGCCCCCCGATGAGCGATGGTTCCGCCGGACGTTCGGACGGCGGAACGAAGAGATCTTAAAGACGCTCCTCCCGCATCCGCCCTCCCAAGGCGAGCTGGAGCGGCTCTCCCGGCGCAAGGAGGCGCTGTTTCGACGCCTCGCCAAGGGGAAGATCGAGCCCCTGCCGGGGGCGCTCGCGCTCGTAAGGGCGCTCAAGCGGAGGGGCTTCCGGCTGGGGATCGGGACGTCCACGCCGCCCGAGAACCTCCAGATGATCTTGGAAGAGCTTGGGCTGCGGGGCGCGTTCGACGCCTGGGTGACGGGCGCGGACGTTGAGAGGGGCAAGCCCGACCCGGACGTGTTCTTGAAGGCGGCGGCGCGGCTGGGCGTCCCGCCCGCGCGCTGCGCGGTGATCGAGGACGCGCCCGCGGGGGTCGAGGCGGCCAAGCGGGCCGGGATGCGCGCCGTGGCCGTCACGACCACCGCCGAGCCCGAGGCGCTCCAGGCCAAAGGGGCCGACCTCGTCGTGGGCTCGCTCCGGGCGCTCACGCCCGAGCGGCTCGACGCCCTGCTCGAAGTACAATAAAGCCCGGAGGCGATCCCGCCATGGCGATGGAGGTTCAGCTCGACGGCGTGACGCTCGAGCTCGTGCAGGGCGACATCACCCAACAAGAGGGCTTCGACGTCGTGGTCAACGCGGCGAACGCGCAGCTTAGGCCGGGCGGCGGCGTGGCCGGGGCGATCCACCGGGCCGCGGGGCCGGAGCTGGCCGAGGAGTGCAAACGATACGCCCCGATCGAGCCCGGCCAGGCCGTGATCACGGGCGCGTATCGGCTGCCCAACAAGCGCGTGATCCACGTGCTGGGGCCGCGCTACGGGCTCGACGAGCCCTCCGACGAGCTGCTGGCCGATTGTTATAAAAACGCCCTTAAGCTCGCGGACGAGCACGGGCTTGCGTCCATCGCGTTCCCCGCGATCTCGACGGGGGCGTTCGGCTACCCCGTCGAGGAGGCCGCCCGCGTCGCCCTCCGGGCCATCAAGGCGGTCGCGCCGACGCTCAAGAGCGTCAAGCGGGTGCGCTTGGTGCTCTACAGCCCCAAGGATCTGGAAGCGCACGAGCGCGCCCTGCGCGAGCTGCTGGGTTGACCCCGAGGCGGCCCGTGCGTCACAATGGGAGCAGTTTCAACTTTTCAACTTCAAGCAACTCGCAAGGAGGGCACCGTGAGGACGAAGGCGCTCCTCGTGGCCGTTTGGCTCGGGGTCGGGCTCTCGATCGCGATCGGCGCTGGCGTGGGGGCCGACGCATCGGCGGCCGCTCAGGTCCCGGCGCAGCCCGACAAGTGCCGCCTCAAGGGCGACCCCTTGGTGTTCGGGGTCGCGTCGTTCCTGATCCCGGGGCTGGGGCAGTTCATGGTCGGGGAGGACGGGCGGGGGCTGCAGCACCTGATCGTGGCCGTGGCCCTCCCCACCGTGGTGCTGGTGGCCGCCGTCTTCCTCGGCGCGGTCGCCCCGCCGCTGGGCGCCGTGCTGTACCTGGCGTCGCCGCTGATCTACTTCGGCTGGTCCATCTACAGCGCCGTGGACGCGTACGGGCTCGCGGCGCAGCGGTGCGCGCTCTAGGCCCAGCCCCAGCGCTAGCCCGTCGGCTGCGCCTTGAAGAGCCCGCGGCCCTTGTAGAAGTACTCGAAGCCCGAGGCGAGGGAGAGGGCCACGGCCAGCCCGACGAACGCCCGCTTGACCTCCACCCCCACGGCGCCCCAGCCCCAGTAGTGCTGGCCCAGCAGCACGATCACCAAGGCGATGTGCGAGAGCGTCTTGAGCTTCGCCAGGGGGCTGGCCGCGATCACGACGCCCTGGGCGATCGCCCAGAGACGCAACCCCATCACGAGGATCTCGCGGCTCAGCAGGATCACGGCCCAGACGGCCCACAGCTCGCCCAGCCCCACGAACGCCAGCAGCGCGGCCATCACCAGGAGCTTGTCGGCCACGGGGTCGGCGAACTTCCCGAAGTCCGTGATCTGATTCCGTCGCCGGGCGACCCAGCCGTCCGCGGCGTCGGTGAGCGCCGCGAAGACGAAGACGCCCAGCGCCACCAGCTCGCCGTAGGGCACCCAGCCCGACATCAGGAAGAACAAGAACAGCGGCATCAGGAAGATGCGCGAGAGCGTGATCGCGTTGGGGAGGTTCCAGATCATGGGTCCTATGGCCCCCTCCTCGGGCCGTCGGTCGCCGTCGGCCCCGGCCATTCTACAGGCTGAGGGCGGCTTTGCAACGGGCTCCCCGCTGTGATAGCCTCCTCACAGGGCCGAGCCGGGAGCGAGCCCGGACCGACGGGGCGCACACAGCACAGGAGGGAGGGAAGGAGGAAGGAGGAGAAGGGAGGACGGCCATGGGGATCTTCAGCCGGTTTCGCGAGCTGTTGAAGGCCAAGGCCCACGCGGCCCTGGAGCGCTGGGAGGACCCGGAGCAGCTGCTCGACCACAGCTACGAGAAGCTGCTCGAGGAGCGCAAGCGGATCGACCGCGCCGTGCGGGACGCGATCACCCACCGCAACCTCATCCGAGGCGAGATCGCCGACCTCAAGAAGAAGCTGGAGCGGCTCCACGAGCGGGCCAAGCTCTACCGCCTCAAGGCGCTCACGCTGGAGCGGGAGGCCGGGGACAAGGACAAGGCCCAGGTCGAGCGCTACAACCGCGAGGCGCTGCGGCTCCTGGCGGAGAAGGCGCGCCTGGAGGAGCGGCTCCGCGAGGCCGAGGAGCGCCTGAGCAAGGCCGAGATCCGCATCAACGCGATGAAGGAGAAGCGCATCGACTTGATGGCCAAGCTCGAGGAGCTGCGCCACCGCAAGGAGGAGCTCAAGAGCGAGTTCCGCCTGGCGCGGGCGGAGGAGCGGATCACGGGCGCGCTGGCGGCCTTGGAGGGCGACTTCGGCGACGTGGACCTCACGCTCAAGCGCGTCGAGGAGAAGGTGCGGCAGCTCAAGGCCCGCGCCGAGGCGTCCACGGAGATGGCGCTGGAGGCCACGGCCGCGGCCGCGGCCGAGACGGCGCTGGGGGGCGAGGAGGCCCTCAAGCTCGAGCTTGAGCTCGAGGACGAGTTGACGCTTAAGGCCGAAAGGGCGCTGCGCGAGCTGGACCTGGAGCTGCTGGGGGAGGGTGAAGTCAAGCCGGGGGCCCTCGGCCCGGCGACGGCGGAGCTCGAGCTGTTCACGGTCGCGATCTCGGGCGGCGGGACCTGGGCCTTCCCGGCCGAGGAGAAGGACGAGATCGTGCGAAAGCTCAACGAGATCGACGAGGAACTGACCCGCCTCAACGCCGAGGGGAAGCTCACCCGCGAGCGCTTCGACGCCCTCTACGGCGAGATCTTCAAGCTCATCCGCGAGCGGGGCAAGCTCGTCGGGCGGGACGTGCCGCGGAGCGCCCTCCAGAAGAGCGAGCCCGACCTGCGACTGCCCCCTGAGGACCTCGAGTTCGAGGAGGCCCTGAAGCTGCTGGAGGGGCGGGGGTTGATCGCTTAGCGTATTTTGCTCGTGGTTTGCCTGCTAGCCTTGGGGTTGGATGATTACTCCAGCCCTGTAAGCTGCTTTTGCTCTGTGCCATCGGCGGACTTCATCTTCCAGATCTCCCAGCGACCCGTTCGGTCGCTCTGGAATGCGATCTCCTCGACATCAGGGGACCAAGTAGGCCATTGATCGTCGGCTCCGCTGTTAGTGAGGTTCTTCACGTTGCCACCATCCACGTCCATTGTATAAATTTCCCAGTTCCCGTCGCGGTTGGTCGCGAATGCGATCCGCTGACCATCTGGGGACCACACGGGCTGAATGTCATCGGCAGGGTTGAACGTGAGTTGCTTGATGTTGCGTCCGTCGGCGTCCATGACGAAGATTTCCCAATTGCCATTGACGAACGACTGGAACGCAATGCGGGAACCATCTGGTGAGATCGTTGGGTTAAGGTCACTACGAGCTTCGCGGAAGGTGACCCGGGTAACCGCGAAGGTGTCCGTATTGAGTCGGTAAATCTCACCCTTTCCGTCGTCGCGATCGGAGTCAAAGACGATGGTCTTGCTGATCTCACCGGGGATGGTGGTAGGCGTCCAAGAGGGGTTGTTGTCGCAACCTTGGGGCCGGAAGGTCACCCGTGTGACCTTCTTTGTCTCTGGATGGATGATGTAAATATCCAAGCACGTCTGTCCATCGCGGTCGGAGACGAAGGCCAGCTGATCACCGCCGGGTGTCCAAGAGGGGCGGCGATCCTCAGCCTCGTTACTGGTGATACGGCTCTCCTCCAGCGTTTCAACGTTCACCAAGTAAAGCTCCCAGTTCCCGTCACGGTTGGAGGCAAAGGCAATACGTGTGCCGTCCGGGGACCAGCTCGGCTCCATGTTCCATTTGGGCGGAGGAGGCGGGGGTGGTGAAGGCGTGACTCTTGGACAAAAGAAAGGAACATTAACTCCCATAAAGCAAGCTGTGCCAACGACGGCGGCCAACAGCAGCAGGATCCAGACGATCGGCGGCTGATATAGGCTCACGTCCCCTTGAGCCCTCATGTTGCCTCCTTTGGCTGTATGCATTTTGGATGTCAAGCGCTCACTTATTCAGCCAAAACTTTTGCACGCGGTGGTTGCCTGTGTCGGTCACGTACAGGAAGCCGCGCTCGTCGACGGCCACCCCAATGGGGTGCAGGAACTCCCCCGGCGCGTTGCCTCGTGTCCCCCAAGCGACGAGAAACTCCCCAAACGAGCTGAACTTCTGAATCCGGTGGTTGCCCGTGTCAGCGACGTAGACGTTTCCTTCATAGTCGACGGCTACACCCCACGGCCCGCGGAACTGGCGGGTCGTCTCCCCCTCGGAGCCCCACTCCGCGGAGAAGTTTCCATCGGCGTCGAACTTCTGCACCCGATGGTTGTCCCCATCGACCACATAAACGTCACCCTCTTGGCTCACAGCAAGGCCTCTTGGATATTTAAACTTGCCCGGCAGGCTCCCGTACTCGCCCCACATCCCCAGGAGGTTTCCCTCGGAATCGAACTTCTTGATGCGGTGATTCCCCGTATCGGCCACGTAAATGACGTTTCGCTTCGGATCGGCCGCGACAGCCGACGGCTCGATAAACTGTCGCTCTCCTTTGCCGTACTTCCCCCAGCTCTTCAAAAACGTCCCATCGGGCGCGAACTTTTGGATGCGATGGTTGAAGG
>WFPR01000103.1 GCA_015487455.1 Candidatus Bipolaricaulota bacterium | reverse complement strand
CTCATCGTGACCCGCCAGCCCCCCTCGATCGTCTGAGCTTCCGCGACGATCCCCGTGGGCACGGGCACGAATTTCTCAACAAGCCCCAGGAACGCCACGCCTTGATGCCGGGGCGCCAGCAGCCAGTAGCGCCCCTCCGCGGGCTCCAGCCGGGCTTCCACCGTCGTCGCGCCCACGACGCGCGCGCCCAGCGGGTCGTAGATCACGGCGTCCTTCAAGAACTCTTGAGCGTTCAGCCTGATCCGCTGGGGTTGGTCGCTCACGTTGAGCGCTTGAACGTACAGCCAGCGATGCCCGCCCACGGTCGTGGCGTTGTGGGCGACCCAGACGGGCTCGAAGAGCGTTTGGTAGAGGGGCCGGGGCGGCGCGTCGGGCTTGCAGAGCGTCCCGTCGGGCAGGCAAAGCCTTTCCAGCAGGGCGCGGTCCTCGCAGCCGAGCTTGTCGCCGAAGCCCACGGGGCCGGCGCTGAGCGCCCGACGCCAAGCCTCTTGAACGGCCCACGGGTCGGCGAAGCCCTCGGGGTGCTCCCGATGGCTGATGAACAAGTCATAAAAGGGGTAGAGCCCGAGCGCCCAGAGCAGCCAGCCGACCAGCAGATCGTGCTTCAGGTACTCCTGGGGCGGGGTGTATGCCCCCTCCCAGTTGAGCTTGCGCAGCTGCTCCCGCTGCTTGAGCAGGTAATCGTTGAAGCTGCGGGAGGCGATCACGTTGGGGTGGCGCACTGAGGCGAGCAGGAACCCGACCGTCGGCATGCAGAGCATCAGGGGCAGCCCGTGGCGCTCGAATCCCCGACAGACGCTCGCGAACCACCCGTCCGCGGCCCCGATCTCGGCCCGCAGGCGCCTGACGAGGAACTGCTGGCTGCGCAGCCAGTCGTGCCAGACGCCGGTCGCGCCCTCGCGCTTCAGCTCCTGGGCCAGGTCGTCGTAGAACGCGGGGTCCAGAGGGTACGCCGAGGACTCGCTCCCGGCCTCGTCGGCGTGGAAGGCGTACCTTGAGCGATAGACGGTGCCGCGCTCGAACGCCGAGAGGTGCAGGAAGAACGGCCGCCCCGTCTCGTCCGCCAGGGGCTTCAGCCCCCGCGGGAAGCGCCTCGGGTCGGGCCGGAACGAGCGGGCCAGGCCGGGCGTCTCGTGCTCGTACCAGAGATCGAGCCCGAAGTAGCGCACGGGGACGCCCTGGGCGTCGAAGTGCCGAGCAAGGGCCCTGAGCGTCGGCTCGTCCAGCCCGGCGAACAGCTCGGCGTAGTAGCCGCCATACGCGTTCCAGAAGCCCAACGCCTTGAGCACGAGGTGGTCGAGAGGCCCGACGCGGCGCTTGCCGTGGTGCCGCAGCAGGGCCTGCCCCCACACGACGAGCGCGTCGAGGGGCGTCCCCTCGGCGACGACCAGCCACGTCCTCACGCGGGTCCCCTTCGGGATTTGAGCGACGGCCCCGTGCAGCCCCCGGACGACCTCCACGGTCCCTTCATCGCTTTGGGCTTCAGCCTCGGGCGCGCGGTGCAGCGGGCTGATCAGCTCGTGGTTCGCGGGCGCGAGGATGCCGCTCCGTTGGGCTCGGGGGTCGTAGAGCGCGAGGGGGGCGAACGCGTGCTCCGCGGTGAGCTGCCGCAGCGAGCGGCCCCAGATCGCCCGAGGCCAGTCGCCCCCCGGGTACGGGTCGGTCGCGTCGCGCAGGCCCCACGTGAACCCCAAGAACCCCAGCTGAGGGGGCAGCGCGAAGGCCGTGCGGAACGTCGTCCTGACGAAGCTGTCGTCAAGGGCCGTGTTCTGGAGGTCGCGCAGCGCCTCCAGCTCCAGCTCCACCCCGTCCAGGCCCGCGCCCGCGTCCGTGGGGAGGGGGCGGGCGCGCAGCGCGACGCACGGCCCGCGCTCATCGCGGTAGATCACGACAAGCTCGCCCGTCCCGTCGTCCGCCAGCTCCGGCTCGAGGCGGAGCCAGCGCCCGTCCTCGCGGATTCGGGGCGTCAAGCGCTCCACCCAGCGGACGCCGTACGCCTCGAGGCGCCAGCCCCCGTCCGCCCTCCCCTCCAGAGCTGTCTCTTATACACATCT
>WFPR01000102.1 GCA_015487455.1 Candidatus Bipolaricaulota bacterium | reverse complement strand
CGCCCAGCGTGAGGGCCGTCGCCCCCAGCCCCAGCCGCGCCAGAAAGCGCCGCCGGGTGAGCTGCCGCGCCTCCGACGAGGGCTCAAACTCGACCTCAACGTCGTCGCGTCCGCGTCTCATGGCCCCTCCCATTGGCCCCGCGATTGGCCTTCCCCCCTTCGTCAAGGTCGTCAAGCCTTCGGGGTAGAGATCGTACGTCGTCCCACCCCGAGGGCGCCATGATCCCCGTCAGCCCGCCCGGTCCAGGTGGGGAGGTCGCCGCATTATAGTCGGCGCTTCGCAAGCCGTCAAACGCGGGGCGGCCCTCCCGTTGACCCCCCGCGCGCCTCGTGCCTATAATCGCGGCGAAGCCTTCTCGCATCCCAACGCGCAAAGGAGGAGCCATGGCGGAGCGCTTCAAGAACTGGATCGGCGGGGAGTGGGTCGACGCCAAGAACGGCGAGACGTTCATCTCGACGAACCCGGCGGACCCGGCCGACGCGCTGGGGGCGTTCCCCCGCTCGACGGCCGAGGACGTGGCCGCGGCGGTGGAGGCGGCCGATCGAGCCTTCAGGGACTGGAGCCGGACGCCCGCGCCCAAGCGGGCCGAGGTGCTCTACAAAGTGGCCCGGCTCCTCGAGGCGCGCAAGGAGGATCTGGCCCGCGTCATGACCCGCGAGATGGGGAAGGTGCTCAACGAGGCCCGCGGCGACGTCCAGGAGGCGATCGACATGGCCTACTACATGGCCGGGGAGGGCCGGAGGCTGCTGGGCTACACGACCCCCTCGGAGCTGCCCCTCAAGGCCTGCTGGGCCATCCGGCGCCCGATCGGGCGGATCGGGCTCATCACGCCGTGGAACTTCCCGATCGCCGTCCCGAGCTGGAAGATCTTCCCGGCGCTGATCGCGGGGAACACCGTGGTCTGGAAGCCCGCCGAGGACACGCCCCGGACGGCCTACGAGTTCGCCAAGCTCTTCGAGGAGGCGGGCCTGCCGCCGGGCGTGATGAACGTCGTCTTCGGTTACGGGGAGGAGGCGGGCCGCCCGCTCGTCGAGCACCCCAAGATCGACATGATCTCGTTCACGGGCTCGACGGAGGTCGGCCGCGACGTCTACACCCGCGCCGCCCGAAAGCTCATCCGGGTGCACTTGGAGATGGGCGGCAAGAACCCGATCATCGTCATGGCCGACGCCGATCTCGACCTGGCCGTCGACGGGATCGTCTGGAGCGCCTTCGGGACGACCGGGCAGCGCTGCACCGCCTGCTCCCGGCTCATCGTCCACGAGCCCATCTACGACCAACTGCTCGAGAAGCTCGTCGAGGACACCCAAGCCCTGAAGATCGGGGACGGCCTCGAGCCCGGCGTTCAAGTCGGCCCCGTGGTCAACGAGGCCCAGCTCAGCAAGATTCATCAATACGTCGAGCTCGGGAAGGCCGAGGGGGCCAAGCTGCTGCTGGGCGGCGAGCGGGCCACCGAGGGGAAGTTGGCCAAGGGCTACTTCTACAAGCCGACGATCTTCGTGGACGTCACGCCCGAGATGCGCATCTTCCGCGAGGAGATCTTCGGCCCCGTGCTGAGCGTCGTCCGGGCTCGCGATTACGACGAGGCGATCAAGCTGGCCAACGACACGACGTACGGGCTGAGCTCCGCCATCTACACCCGAGACGTCAACTTGGCGATGCGGGCCGTTGAAGACCTGGAGGCGGGCATCACGTACGTCAACCACGGGACGATCGGGGCCGAGATCCACCTGCCGTTCGGCGGCGTCAAGGACACGGGCAACGGCGGGCGGGAGGCGGGCCTGGCGGCCCTCGACGCGTACACCGAGTGGAAGAGCGTCTACGTCGACTACTCCGGGCGGCTCCAGAAGGCCCAGGGGATCGAGTGAGCCGCGACGATCGACGATCGACGAGCGACGAGCAGCGAGGCGAGACGGACGGACGGACGGAACGTAACGCGCATCACGGTGTAGCGCCGAAGACAGACGGGGCGCGGGCCGTCGTGGTATAGTGCGGGGCGACTAAAAATCCCGCGAGCGGGCGCCTAGGGCGACCGAAGGGGGTGCCCAGGATGGACAAGGCCACGACGGCCCCGTTTGTTGTCCCCGTCTCCGTTTCCGTTATGGCCATGGCCGTGGTCGCGTTGGCGCTTTTGCCCGTTGAGGGCCACGCTCAAGATCCCGCCCTGGCCATCTGCGAGGCCGTCGACACCTCGGGGAGCATCGACCGGCAGGAGCTGGAGCTGGAGGTCGAGGGGCTCCGGCGGGCCTTCACCCAGGTGATCCTGCCGACGGCCCAGCAGCCGAACGTGACAATTCGCTTGGCGATCGTGCGCTTCAGCACGAATGTAGAAGTGATCCTGCCCCTGACGGAGGTGAGCGACGCCACGCGCGACGCCATCCTGGCGGCCATCGACTCGATCCTGCAGACGCGCGACCGCCGCCTGACGAACCTCGGCGGGGCGATCGACGAGTGCGTGAACATCCTGAGGGGGAACGCGAGCGAGCGACGGGCGATCGACCTGGTGACGGACGGCGTGCCGACGACGGGGCCCGACGCGGCCCAGGCGGCCGAGGCCGCCAAGGGGGCGGGCCTCGAGGTCTGGACCATGGGCGTCGGGGACGGCATCGACGAGGCGCTACTGCGGAGGATGGCGGGCTGCCCGCCCGCCCAGCCTGACTGCAGCGCGCGGTTCTTCCGCGTGGAGAGCTTCCAGGACTTCGTCCAGGCCATTCAGGACAAGACGCAGGCGCTCATCGTCGGCCCGGGACCCGGCCCCGGCAACCGCCCCCCCGTGGCCGAGCCCGACCGCGTCACGATCCCGCCGAACGTCGCCGTGCGCCTCCGCGTGCTGGACAACGACTCCGATCCCGACGGCGACCCGCTGACGATCACGGCCGTCACGCCGCCCGCCCACGGCACCGCGACGCTCAACCCCGACGGCACGATCACCTACACGCCCGCCCCCAACTTCGAGGGCACGGACACGTTTCAGTACACCGTAAGCGACGGGCGCGGCGGGACGGCCACGGCCACCGTGACGGTGATCGTGCGGGCGGGCGCGCCGCTCCCGCCGGGCGGCCAGCCGCTCCCGCCTCCACCGCCGCCCGCGCCCGGCCCGCCGACGGGCATCCCGCTGCTCGCGCCGCCGTGGGCCGCCCTGCTGGTCGCCGCGCTCGCGGCCCTGCTCGTGGGGGAGATCCGTCGCCAGGCCCGCGCCCACCGCGCAGCCCGATGATCACCTTAAAGGGCCTTGTTCAGACGCTCCGAGCGCTCGCGGTCTTCGCCGGGACCCTCGCCGCCTTCGTCACGTTCTGGCTGAGCCCCGCCAGCCGTCCGGTGCGCGAGGCCCTGGAGGCGCTGCTGGCCCAGACGGCTGGTGGGCTGCTGAGCCTGTTCATCCACCCCGTGACGGTTTCGGGCTCGACGGTCGTCGTGCGGGGGTTCGCGGCGGAGGTCATCCCCGCCTGCACGGGGCTGTTCACGATCTCCATCTTGACCGCGGCGGTGCTCGCCTACCCGTGCGCCGGGCGGGCCAAGCTGCTCGGGATCGCCCTTATCGCGCTCGGGGTTCTCACGCTCAACTGGGTGCGGATCGTGACCCTGCTACTCGCCGGGGCGTACTGGCCCCAGGCGTTCGAGCTGCTGCACCTGGTGATCTGGCGCTCGGTCGCCGTCCTGGCCGCCCTGGGCCTGTGGCTCCTCTGGGCGCGGCGGATCGCCCCCGCCTTCGCCCGCTGAACCGCCATGAGCGTCAACGCGAACGCAAGCCCGAGCCCAACGCGCTCAAAGGGGCGCCCCAAAGCTCAAGCGTCGGCGTCCGCGCGGCCTTTGCGGCGGGTCCTGCTCGCCCTCCTTGCGCTGAGCGGGCTCCTCGCCGCCTGGGTGGGGCTGGGCCTTGCAGGCCTGTACAGCACGGTGGTCTTTTCCGCAGCGGAAAAGCTCCTGGCGCTGGGGCCGAGCCCGGCGGGCGCGCTCGCGCTGCGTGTCGGGAGCGGGGGCGGCGATGGGGGCTTCGCCGTCCTCCTCGACGGGAGGCCGCTCTTCCGCTTCGACCGCTACGGGGCGTTCTTCAACGTCCCGCTGCTGGGCGCGCTGGGGCTCGCCGCGCCGGGGCTGAGCGCGGGGGCGCGGCTGGCGCGGACGGCCCTGGGGCTGGGGATGCTCGCCCTCGCGCACGTCGCGTTCGTCTGGGTCTACGTCAAGGCCCAGCTCGTCAACCTCGGGATGCTAAACGTCTCGGCGGGCGCGGCCTACGCGCTGAACTGGCTGGCCCTGCTCCTCGGCCCCGTGGGCGACGTGCTCTTCCCGCTCGCGATCGCGGCGGGGCTGGTCGGACGGCCCTGGGCTGAAGCGCTGGGGCTGCGCCTCCCCCAAGCTGCCCGGATGAGCAGAAGGGGCGAGGTCGGGCGGAACGCCCCCTGCCCCTGCGGCTCCGGCAGGAAGCACAAGCGCTGCTGCGGGCGCCGCTGACGCCTCTTTAGCGCAGCACGACGAGCTTCTTGACCCCGCTGCGCCACACCCGGCCGTCGTAGCCCTCAACGCGCACGACGTAGAGGTAGACGCCGTTGGCCAGCGACCGCCCGTGGGCGTCCTGAGGGGAGAACGTCAACGCGCCCCCCCGCCCTCGGACGGTGAGGCGCTCCCGACCCGAGAGGTCAAAGAGCGTGAGCGCCACGGCGCGAACGCCTTGCCCCTCGACGCGCAGGGCGAAGCTCGGGGTTCGGGCCGACTTGATCGGCAAGACGCGGAGCGAGCGCACCTGGAGGGGGAGGAGGGCCGCGCTTGCAGACCCAGGCGCGGCAGCGGCGCCCGTCGCCCCGTCGAACCCGAACGCCAGGGCCATGCGGGCGATGGCGACCACGTCCGCCGAGTCGAGGTCGGGCGGGAGCATGCGGTCGGGGTTCGCGGGGTCGGGCATGGGCCGACACGTGGGGACGGCCTCCGGGTTGAGGTCGCGGGGCGCGCCCGGCGAGACCACGACGTCGGCCGTGAGCCTCAGCTCGTCGTCGAGGTTCGGGCAGCCGTTCAGCAGCTCCAGCGCGAGCAGCAGGGCATCCCGGACGGTCGGCTTCCCGTCGCCGTCCAGGTCGCCCCGGAGCGCCAACGTCACCCGCCCCGAGATCACCAGCACCTGCTCGGTGATATCTTGATCGTTCGCGTCCAAGACCCGCACGGGCTGGAGCAGGAGGGCGCTCTCCTTCCCGAATTGGGCGGCGTCCCGGGCGGAGACGATCAGCTCCGCGACCCGCTCGGGGCGGTCCAGCCCGCGGGCGGGCTCCGCCCCCGGTCGCCGCTGCAGCGTGAAGCAGACCCGCCCGGAGCGGTTGTCGATCCGAAGCGAGCCGGTCTGGATCTCGTAGGCAGCGGCGGGCACGACGGCCTCGACCGTCAGGACGCCGGGATCGAAGGCGATCCCCTTGTCGCACAGCTCCAGCGCCCCGAGCCCGGCGGGCACCCCCAGGACCTCCAGGGGCACGCGGCTGCGCACCCCCGAGATCGTGAGCGTCGGCAGGCGCAGGGCCCCGCTCCCGATCATGACCGTCACGGGGCTCTCGTAGACGGGGGCCACCCTCGCGTCGAGGGGCCAGCCGACGGGCTCCTCCGCGAAGAGCTTGACGGTCAGCTGGATCGTCCGCCCGAGCATCGCGCCCTGGGCGGTGACGGCCCAGATCTCGAACGTGCGGCAGCCCTCGTCGGGCACGTCCACGTTCACCGTCCAGGGGAGCCCCGCCCCCCCGCGATCGAAGTCCGAGCTGAGCGGCGCGGAGAGGCTCGCGTGCTCCGCCCCGTCGACGAGCAGCCGGAAGCCTTGAAGGTCGAACGCGCGAGCGTTCCCCTGGAGGCCCTGCTTGAGCAGCAGCTCCGCGACGCGGAGGGGGTGGTCGTTGGCGTCCTCGTCGCAGACCTGAAACGCCGCGACCGGGCCGGACTGGGGCCGGCCGGGCAGGCTCAGGGGGATCGGGCGCGGCGAGAAGCCGATCGGGAGGAGGACGTTGACCCCACCGTTCCAGACGCGATCGGGCTCGGGGTCCGTGATCGAAGCCGTGAACGCCGCGTCCTGCGGGGGGCTGCCCACCCGCTCCCGGAAGTGGAGCACCACCCGCAGCTGGACGGTGTGGTCCTGCGCCCGGGCGCCCAGCCGGGTCGTGTCGGCCACGCGGAGGACGACCCGAACCGTCCGGGCTTGGTCGTCCGGCACGACGAGGGGGTCGCCGCTGAGGTCCAGCTCAACCCCCCACGTGATCGGGCCGTCGCCGGGGAAGCACTCCGCCGCCATGTCGAGGGCGGGGTCGCCGGGCCCGAGCCCGATGAAGTTGTCGCTCTCGTCGAGCAGGCCCAGCTGGGCGAAGTCCTCGCAGGGGGCCGACCCCAAGTTGTGCACCTCGATGAACTCGATGACGACGTCCTCGTTGTCGTCGACCAAGGGATCCACATCTTGAATTTCGAACTCGAAGACGACGACCCCGTCGCCCAGCTCGGCGCTGGCGCTCTGGACCATCGCGGCCCCGGCGCCGGGCTCCAACACCTGAGGGGCGGCGTTCACCGGCGAGGCCGTGGGGAGAAGCTCCACCTGGGCGGCGGCCCGGGCGCCCCAGAGGGCCGCCAGGAGCAGCCCGAGCCCCGCAGCCAACGCCCAGATGGGCCCTGGCCGCCTCAAATCCAAATCCCGAAGCCCCATGGTCCCTCTCGCCTCCTCGCTCTCCTCAACGCCACGCCTAGCTTGCCCGGCCGAGCGCGCGCGCAGAAGCCGCGGCGGCCGCTTTCGCCCGGACATCCGCGGGGACGGCCGGGGACAGGGGCAACGTGATCGCGGTGACAGACGTCACGTCCACGGGGCCACTACGATGGCGCCGCACCCCGTTGTCCGCGCTACCATGACGCGGTACCGTGGAGTTGAGCGAGCTTAAGCTTGAGTCGCTGGGTCCGGCGGGCCCAGCGGGCGGAGCAAGGAGGCTGAACGCAACGATGCGGATCTGGCTGAGGGCGGGCTTAAGCGCGTTGGCGGTGGGGGTGTCGATGCTGGCCCTGCTGGCGTGGGGCCAAGCCCTCACGGAGATCGACTTCGCCGTGGAGGAGGCGGACTTCACGGTGCTGTCGCGGGACACGGGCGACGGGCTCGGCCGCCCGAACACGATCGCCTTAGGGGATTTCAACGGCGACGGCCTGATCGACCTGCTGTTGGGGGCGCCCGGCGGCGACGGCCCCGACGATCGCCGCACCGACGCGGGCGAAGCGTATATTCTGTTCGGGCGGCCCGATCTGCCGCCCACGTTCGACGTCGACGGCGTCCCCGGCCCCGATGTGATCGTCTACGGGCGCGACCGCGGCGACCGCCTGGGCAGCGGGGTGGCCGCCGGGGACGTCAACGGCGACGGCATCGCGGACGTCATCCTGGGCGCGCCGGGGGCCGACGGCCCGGCCAACATCCGCGACAACGTGGGGGAGGTCGTCGTGCTGCTCGGCGGCTTCGATCTGTTGGGCACGATCGACCTCAAGCGCGACGCGCCCGCCTTCACCGTCTACAACAACCGCCAGCGCAGCGAGTTCGGGACGGCCCTGCTCGCTTTGGATTTGAACGGCGACGGGATCGACGATTTGGTCATGGCCGACCCCGCGGCCCAGGGCCGCCGGGGCGCCGTCTACGTCGTCTACGGGAGCCCCGATCTCGACGAGCGGCGGCGCGTGGACGTCGCCAAGAGGGCTCAAATCGACGTGATCGTCGAGGGGGCCGACCGCGGCGACGAGCTGGGGCGGTCGCTCGCCCGCGGGGACGTGAACGCCGACGGGCTCATGGATCTGATCGTCGGGGCGCCCGGCGCCGACGGGCCGGGGGACGCCCGCCGCGACGCCGGGGAGGCCTACGTCATCCTCGGGCGCTTCGACCTGCCGCACGAGATCGACCTGGGGACGATCGCGGCCGACGTCACCGTCTACGGGGCCAACCCCCAGGACAAGCTGGGGACGGCGGTCGCGTCGGGGGACGTGAGCGGCGACGGGCTCGACGACCTCATCGTCGGGGCGCCCGGCGGCAGCGGGCCGAACGACGTCCGCGGCTCGGCGGGCGAGGTGCTCGTGTACGTCGGGCGGGCGGAGTGGCCCTCGGTGCTCGACACCCGTCAGGAGGCGGGCCGCCCCGAGCGCTTGATCTTCGGCGCCCGGCCGCTGGAGCAGGCGGGCTCGGCCGTCGCCGTGGCCGATCTCGACTTCGACGGCCTGGCCGACGTCATCATCGGGGCCAAGGGCGGCCGCGGCCCCGACGGCCAGCGGGCCGGGGCCGGGAACGTCTACGTCCTGCGCTCCACGCAGGAGCTGCCCGACGTCGTCGACTTGAGCGTCACCGTCGACTTAGTCGTCTACGGGGCGAGCGCGGGGGACGCGCTGGGCAGCTCGCTGGCCGGGGCGGACCTGACGGGCCTGGGCGAGGGGATTTTGCTCATGGGCGCGCCCGGCGCCGACTCGCCGGGGAACGGCCCCGACGCCGGGGCCGTCTACGCGCTGAAGGCGGCCCCCCTGATCAAGCCGAACACCCCGCCCGTCGCCGACGCCGGGCCCGACCGCACCGTGAGCGTGGGCGAGGTCGTGCAGCTGGACGGGACGGGCTCCTTCGACCCCGACGGCGACCCGCTAACGTTCCGCTGGGCGCTCGTGAGCAGGCCGGAGGGCAGCGCCGCCGAGCTGGACGACCCGACGAGCCCCACCCCGAGCTTCACGGCCGACCTGCCGGGCCGGTACGTGCTGGAGCTGACCGTCGACGACGGGCGCGGCGGGACAGCCACGGCCACCGTCACGATCACCGCCGCCGTGACGGGGAAGGGCGACGTCGACGGCGACGGGCGCGTCACCATCCTGGACGCCCGTCGGGTGCTGGAGTTCCTCCGAGGGCTGCTGGAGCTGGACGCGATCCAGCAGGCCCGGGGCGACGTGGACGACGACGGTCAGCTCACCCTGGACGACGCGCTCGCGATCTGCGAGATCGTCGTCGGGCGGCGGCCCGCGCCCACACCCGCGCCCACGCTCACCGCGCTCGGCGCCCAAGCCGCTCAAGCCGTTCAAGCCCAAACGCTCCGGGCGCAGGCCCTCGTGGGCGCCCACGGCGTGACCTTCACGCTGCGGGGCCTTGGCCTTGAGGCGTCGCGGGCGCGGGCACGGGCACGGGTGCAAGTGCAGGCGCTGCGCGTCGAGGTGTTCGACCCGAGCGGGCGGCGGGTCTGGGCCAGCGGCTGGCGGCCGGGCGCCCGGCTGCAGTGGCGCTTCGCGGCTTCGCCCACCTCGACCTCGGTCCCGGCCAACGGGCTCTACGTCTACGTCGTCACCGTGAAGCGGGAGGACGGACGCCTCCTGCGGTTGGCGCCCCAGAAGCTGCTCCTGATGCGCTAGACGCTTGTCTTGCGCCGCTCTTGCGCCGCTGAGCCGGGCGGGCTAGGCTATCCCCCGATGGGGCTGATCGATCGGGTCGCGGAGACGGTGCGCAAGGCGCTGCTGCCCCAGCTGGAGAAGCTGGACGAGGTGCTGCGTCGGCTGGACGGGGTCGAACAGCACCTCGGGCGGCTCGACCTCCGCCTGGACCGGACGAACGCCCGGATCGACGAGCTGCAACGGGATACGATCCAGCGCTTTGACCAGATGAACGCCCGCCTCGACGCCGCTCATCAAGATCT
>WFPR01000101.1 GCA_015487455.1 Candidatus Bipolaricaulota bacterium | reverse complement strand
GGGCTGGGGCTCTCGATCGTGAAGCGCTACGTCGAGATGCACGGGGGGCGGGTCTGGGTCGAGAGCGCGCCCGGCCGGGGGAGCACCTTCTACGTCTCCATCCCGCAGCCCCCTCGGGCGAGCACGAGCACACCCACGCTCACGGGCGCGGGCGCGAACTCGAACGGGGAAAGGAGGGAAGGCCGCGGCCGCGCGCTGCCGACGCGGCCGCGTGGGACGGCGCGTGACGGTCAACCAGGGCAGGCAAGGAGAGCGGCATGAGCTGGCGCATCTTGATCGCGGAGGACGACCCCAAGTCGCGGGCGTTGCTCGAGAAGTTCCTGGCGGCCAAGGGCCACACGGTGATCCCGGCCGCCGACGGCCGGGAGGCGCTGGAGAGGTTCTTCGCGGAGGAGCCCGATCTGGTGCTCCTGGACGTCATGATGCCCCGGATCGACGGCTGGAGGGTGCTCAAGGCGATCCGCGCCCAGGGCGACACCCCCGTGATTTTGGTGACCGTCAAGGACGCGACCGAGGACAAGGTGCACGGGCTCTCCCTCGGCGCCGACGACTACATCACGAAGCCCTTCGACCTCCGGGAGGTCGAGGCCCGCATCGAGGCCGTCATGCGCCGCGCCCAGGCCCACGCCCAGGCCCAATCGCAAGCGGGGCGCGTCGAGGTCGGCCCCGTCGCCATCGACGATGAAGCCAAGGAGGTCACGGTCTACGGGAAGCGCGTCGAGCTGTCGCCCAAGGAGTACGAGCTTTTAAAGTTCTTGGCGTCGAAGCCGGGCCGGGTCTTCTCCCATGAGGAGATCTTGAAGAACGTCTGGCCGGAGAGCCCCTACGCGGGCGCCGAGGACGTCAAGAAGTACATCTACCTGTTGCGCAACAAGATCGAGAGGAACCCCGAAAAGCCCGAGCTGATCGTCACCGTGCGGGGCTTCGGCTACAAGCTGAACGCTTGAGCTTTGTTAATTTGTTAAGTTGCTAAACCGTCAGCACGATCTTCCCGACGTGCCGACGGGCCTCCAGGGTGCGCTGCGCCTCCGCCGCCCGCTCGAGCGGGAACGTCTTGTACACGACGGGCTTGAGCTTCCTCGTCCACACGAGCTTCATGACTTCCGTGAACTCGCGGTGGTTGCCCATCGTGCTCCCGATGATCCTGAGCTGGCGCCAGAAGAGCAGCGGCACGTTCGTGGGCGGCCTCGGCCCCGACGTCGCCCCGAAGGTCACCAGGCGGCCGTCCTTGGCCAGCGCCCTCAGGCTCCCCTCCCAGGTCGCCTCCCCGACGCTGTCCACGACGACGTCGACGCCGCGCTTGTCCGTGAGCCGCCACGCTTCCTTGCTGAAGTCTTGAGCTGTGTGGTCGATCAGCTCGTCGGCGCCCAGCTCCTTCAAGCGTTGGAGCTTCTCGGCGCCGCCCGCGACCGCGATGACGCGACAGCCGACGAGCTTGGCGATCTGGACGCAGGCCGTGCCCACCCCGCCCGAGGCCCCTAGAACGAGCACGGTCTCGCCCGGCCGCAGCCTTGCCCTCGAGATCAGCGCGCGCCAGGCCGTCAGGAACACGAGCGGCGCGGCCGCCGCCTCCTCGAACGAGAAGCCCTCGGGGATGGGCATCAGGTTGCGGACCGGCACCTTGACGAACTCCGCGTACCCGCCGTCGACGTGCTCCCCTACGATCCCGTAGCGATCGCACAGAGGGTCCTCGCCGCGGCGGCACCACTCGCACCGCCCGCAGCTCAGCCCCGGGTTGATCACGACCCGCTGGCCCACCCCGACGCCCAGGGCGTCGGCTTCCGCTTGGGTGTCGGGGCCGGGACCCAGCTTTTCGACGAGTCCGGCCACGTCGCTGCCGGGGATGTGGGGCAGCTTCGGCGGGAGCCCCGGCAGCCCGCGCCGCACCCAGATGTCCAGGTAGTTGAGCGCGCAGGCCTTGACGCGGATGAGCGCCTCGCCCGGCCCCGGCTCGGGCACGGGGACGCCCGTCTCGTAGCGCAGCGCCTCGAGGCCGCCGTGCCCGTGGAGGCGCACGGCCCGCATCGTCCCCGCCGTCGTCGCCGTCATTCGACGGTCACCCGCCCCTCCAGCGCGCGGCTGAGCGTCAGCTCGTCGGCCGTCTCCAGGTCGCGCCCGATGGGGACGCCCTGCGCGATCCGCGTGAGCTTGAGATCCCGCCCCAGCGCCCGGATCCGCCGCGCCAGGTACATCGCGGTGTGCTCGCCCTCCACCGTGGGGTCGAGCGCTAAGATCACTTCCTTGACGTCACCTCGCTCCAGGCGCCGGAGCAGTTCCTGAACCCTCAAATCCTCAGGCCCCACGTCGTTGACGGGCGAGAGGAGCCCGCCGAGCACGTGATACAGCCCGTGGTAGCCGCCCGTCTTCTCGATCTTCCACAGCTCCTGCGGGTTGCTCACCACGCAGATTATAGAACGATCCCGCTTGGGATCGAGGCAGATCGGGCACCGCTCCCCCTCGGCGAAGTTGAAGCACTCCGCGCAGAGGCGGATCTTCGTCTTCAGCTCGACGAGCGCCTCGCTCAGCGCCCGGACGGCCTCCTCGGGCTGGTTGAGCAGGAAGAACGCCAAGCGCTCCGCCGTCCGCTGCCCGATGCCGGGGAGCTTCTTCAGCTCCGTGACCAGCCGCTCTAGGGGGTCGGGGTAGTGCGCCATCGTCGCGTCGCGTTGTTCCGTCGCGTTGTGCGCTGAAAGGCTAGAGGAGCCCCGAGAGGCCGGGGAGGGTGGGGAGCCCCAGCTGGCCCATCAGCTCCTGCATCTCGCGCTGGGCGGCCTCCTTGGCCTTCTGCTGGGCCTCCTTGATCGCCGCTAAGATCAAATCCTCGAGCATCTCGACGTCGTCGGGGTCGACGACCTCCCGGCTGATGTGGAGGTCGACGATCTCCTCCCGGCCGTTGGCCACGACCCTCACCATCCCGCCGCCCGCGCTGGCCTCCACCCTCAAGTTGGCCAGCTCCTCCTGCTTCTTCTGCATCAGCTCCTGGGCCTCGCGAATCTTCTTCATCACGTTGCCCAGGCCGCCCGGAAACTGCATGGTCTCGTGCGCCTCCTCCAAGATCGGGTGCCCCATTATAGCCCACGGGCGCGCGGCCCGCCGCCCATCACCCGGCGGACCAGCTCGGCCTTCTCCTTGAGCCGCTCGTCTTGGGCTTGGGCCGACGCTTGCGGGGTCGTCGAGTCCGAGTCCGAGTCGGCGAACCCGACCCTCAGCCCCGTCTCCGGGCCGAAGACCTCGTGGACCAGCTGCTTCAAGAGCTCAAAATGTTGGGGTTGTTCCAAGCGCTCCTTGTGGAAGCCGAACCGCGGCGCGTACTCGACGACCAGCGTGCGTCCCTCGAGTCGGGGCCGGGCCTCGGCCAGCAGGGCGTACAGCGCCGCTTTCTTGCGTCGCGCCCGCTTGAGCAGCTCCGCCCACCGCCCCTCGAGATCGAGGTCGCGCTCGACGTCGGGAGTCGCCTGAGCCTGGGGTCGAGCTGGGGCGGGCGGCGCCGCGGGCTTGTCCGCGTCCGCGGGGGGCGGCGTTGACGTTGACATTGACGCTGGCGCTGAAGCTGAAGCCGTCGTGTGCGGCGCGGGCCGAGCCGGCTCAAGCGCCTCGGGCGCTTCTGGGGCTTCTGGGGCCGCTGGGGCTGCCGTTGCTGCCGTTGCTGCAGCGGCGGGCGGCCCTTCGGCCCCCGCGATCTCCAGGGCCTTGACCTCGAGGACCACCCGCTTGTCGAACGCGAGGCGCAGCTCGCGCTTCAGCTCCAGCAGCTGGCCCAGCAGGGCCGCCCACGCGCGGGCGCTCGGGCTCGGGGTTGAAGCGTCGCCCCCCTCCCGCAGGGCGGCGACGAGGCGGTCCCGCCCGCGGTGGATCGCCTCGCTTATGAACAGCTCGAGGTCCCGCCCCCGCTCGGCCAAGGCCTCGACGATCTCCAGGGCTTCGGGGCCGTTTCTGTTGAGCAGCGCCTCGAGGAAGCGATCGATCGTCTCCTGGGGCGGCAGGCCCAGCACCTCGTAGAGATCCTGAGCGGTGATGGGCTCGCCGCCCTTGTAGGCGACGAGCTGCTCCAGCAGCACCAGCGCGTCGCGCAGCGCCCCGCGGGCGTGGCGGGCGATCGCCCGGAGCGCTTCTTCGTCAACCCGGATCTTTTCGGCCCGGGCCACCGCCCGCAGGTGGCTCTCAATGCGCTCCTGCGGGATCGCCTTGAACTCGAACGCCTGGCAGCGCGACAGCACCGTGGGCGGCACTTTATGGGGCTCCGTGGTGGCGAAGACGAACACGACGTGGGGCGGCGGCTCCTCCAGCGTCTTGAGCAGGGCGTTGAACGCCTCGTTCGTCAGCATGTGGACCTCGTCGATGATGTAGACCTTGTAGGGAGCCTCGGCGGGCCGGAACGCGACCTCCTCGCGAAGCTGGCGGATCTGGTCGATGCCCCGGTTCGACGCCCCGTCGATTTCAACGACGTCCAGGGCGTTCCCGCGGGCGATCGCCTCGCAGAGGGGGCAGGCGTTGCAGGGCTCGCCCCCCTGCGGGTTGGGGCAGTTGATCGCCTTCGCGAGGATGCGGGCCACGGACGTCTTGCCCGTGCCCCTCGGCCCCGCGAACAGGTACGCGTGGGCGATCTCCCCCTGCGCGATCGCGTTCTTGAGGGTCTGGACGGCGTAGGGCTGGCCGACGACGTCGGAGAAGCGCTGCGGCCGCCACCTGCGGTAGAGGGCTTGATGGGCCATGGGTGGTCGGGGAGACCGGATTCGAACCGGTGACCTCCTGCTCCCAAAGCAGGCGCGCTCACCAGGCTGCGCCACTCCCCGCTCGCGTCGGCCGTCCAAGTGTAGCGGCCGGTTTGCCGCACGTCAAGGGCGTTTCGCTCGTCCTCAACCGTCGGGCTGGCGGCCACGCGGCTTGACCCACAGCCGGGCTCGATCTAACTTAAAAGGCATGAGCGAGGGACGGACGACGCTTGAGAGGAGCCTGCAGGAGACGTACGCGCCGAACAGCACGTGTTTTGGCTGCGGCCCGGCCAACCCGAAGGGCCTGCACATCAAGAGCTTCCCCCGGGACGACGGGACGGTGGTCACGGAGTGGCGGCCGGAGCCCCACCACGAGGCGTACCCGGGCGCCTTGAACGGCGGGATCATCGGGACGCTGTTCGACTGCCACTCGAACTGGGCCGCCGCGTGGCACCTGATGCGCCAGCAGGGCCTCGATCGCGTCCCCGCGACCGTGACGGCCGACTACTGCGTGAGGTTTTTAAAGCCCACGCCCACGGATCGGCCCATCCGGATCGTGGCCCGCGTCGTGGAGCTGTCGGACAGGAAGGCCGTCGTCGAGTCGGAGCTGATCGCCCACGGCGAGACGACGGCCACGTTCCGGGGGACGTTCGTGGCCGTGGGTCCGGGCCACCCCGCGTATCACCGCTGGGGGTGAGGCTTTCGCTACGCCTGCCGCCCCCGCTGCTGTTGCAGTTCCCTCTGCAGCGCCTCGCGCTGCTTGCGGAGCTGCGCTAGGGTCGTCTCCGCCTCCTCCACGAGCGGGAGGAGCTCCTTGCTCGCGCCGTCGAACGCCCGGCCGAGCACCTTCAAAAACACGAACAAGAACCCGAGGCCCTTCTGCACGTCGGGGTCGCCCAGGGCCCTCACGAAGGCCATCGGCCCCAGGCGCGGCGGGTCCTTCATGAGCTCGGGCGTCACCTCGCGGTTCAGCTCCCGCACGAAGTGCTCGGCCATCACGGAGAGCATCGTCGGCTCGAGCAGCTCCAGCAGGTGCAGAAAGTACGCGACGTTCGAGAAGATCTTGAGCACCTTCGGGTCCAGGAGGTACGAGAGGGAGTCCCCCGCCAACCCGGACGCCTCCCGGGCGAAGTCCAACAGGCCCGCCTCGTTCAGCTGCTTTAAGACCTCCAAGCCCTTCTCCAGGGCCTCGCGGGTGGTCGGGTCCTCCAACGCCTTGAGTTGAGCGCTCGTTTCCGCCATCGCGACCTCCTTTAGCTCAGGTACAGCGAGAACCACAGGGCCTCGAAGGCCATCTTCGTCAAGCGCACGACCTTGCCGCGGCCGAGCACCCCGCAGCTCGGCGGCCCCTTCAGGTCGAGGATCGGGGTGAAGTCGCACATGGGGAGCACCGCGTCGTCGCCGAAGTCCATGATGCACAGGGCCACGGGCGTGAAGCTCTCGGCGATGTACGCCCCCTTGAGCTCGGCCATGATCTGGTTGGCCACGAACTCGGCCTGGAAGTGGGCCACCACCCCGGCCGTCGGGAGGTGGATGCCGGGGTTGACCATGTCCCCGATGGCGAACACCTCGGGGTGCCGGACGCACCGGAACGTCTTGGGGTCGACCAAGGGGAAGCCCTGGGGGCTCAGGGGCTCGAGGCAGCGGGCGACGGCGCTGGGCTTGTGCGGTGGGACCATGATCAGGAGATCGAAGGGGACCTCGCGCCCGTCGTCGCCCTTGAGGACCCGGCGCTCGGGGTCGATCGCCGTGGGGTTGAAGTTCCCCTCGAATTTGACCCCTTTGCCCTCCAGGATCTCGGAGACGACGTGGCTGATCGCGGGGCCCATGGCCGAGAGGGGCTTGGAGTGCACGTGGGCGACGACGATCTCCGTCCGATCGCGCAGGCCGCGGGCCTGCAGGGCGAAGTCGATCTGGCCCGCGACCTCGTAGGGCGCGGGCGGACAGCGGTAGTACGGCCCCGAGACCCCGATCACGATCCGCCCGCCCCGGAAGCGCCTAACGGCCTCGCGCATCTTAAGAGCCGCCTCGATCGTCCAGGGGTGGTGGGCCGCCTCGAAGCCGGGCATGAGGTCGGGCTTGACCTCCGCCCCCAGCGAGACGATCAGGAAGTCGTAGGGCAGCTCGCGGTCGTCCACCCGCACCCTTTTGTCGTCCAAGAGCAGCTCCTTGACCTCCCCTTGGACGACGTGTACGCCCTTCTTCTCGAGGTTTTTGAGGGGGCGCCGGACCTCCTCGGGCTCCTTGAAGCCCAGCGCCACCCAGGGGAACGAGGGCATGAAGTAGTGATACGGGCTGCGATCGACCAGCGTGACCTCGTGGTCGCTCCCGCGGTCGAGGCGGAGGGCCTTGGCCAGCTTGTTGGCCGCGACCAGGCCGCCGCTCCCCCCGCCCAGGATGAGCACCTTGGCGCCCATGGTTCCGCCTCCCTTCGCGATGGTGGGCTCCGAGGCCCTAATCAGAGTAAAGGGTACACAATTCAATTTAGGCTCGCCAGCCTCCTGCCACCCTCCCCGCTGGCCTCGGGCCCCGGCGTCGGTTGGTTCAGCTCAGTAGCGCGGGGCCTTCTCGGCGACGCCCGCGCGGCGGTTGGCCCAGCGGGCCAGCAAGAACAGCAGATCAGATAGTCTGTTCAAGTAGCGCAGGGCCTCGGGGTTGACGGCCTGGGGTTCCCGCTCCGCGAGGGCGACCACGCGGCGCTCGGCCCGGCGGCAGACGGTCCGCGCCCAGTGGAGCAGCGCGCCCGCGATCGAGCCCCCCGGCAGCACGAAGCTCCGCAGCTCGGGCAGCTCCTCGCTCAGCGCGTCGCACAGGCGCTCCAGCCGCTCGACGTGTGCCTTGTGAATCCGGGGGATTCTTTTATCGCGGAGGTCGGGCGCGGCCAGGTCGGCGCAGAGGGTGTGCAGCTCGTTTTGAATCTCCTCGATGTGGGTTCTTAACTCGTCGTCCTCGGGGAGTTGGGTCACAGCGGCCACGACGCCCAGCGCCGCGTTCAGCTCGTCCACCGTGCCGTACGCCTCGATGCGCGGCGAGGCCTTGCTGACCCGGCCTTCCCCCAGGAGCCCCGTCTCGCCTCGGTCGCCCGCTTTTGTGTAAATCTTCGCCGTCACGGGACCCTCCGCAGCGAGCCCTTCGGGATCTTGACGTCCCGAAAGCGCTCGGGGTGCAGGATTTTGGCCAAGATCTCGAGCCCGGTGACCAGCCGCGGCCCCGGCCGGTTGAAGTAGTACGAGCCGTGGGTTAAATAGACTTCGCCGTTCTTCACCGCGCGCAGCTCCTCCCAGCCCTCGTAGTCGCGCAGCACGTCCAGCTCTTCGAGGGCGCGCTCGACGGAGAAGCCGCAGGGCATGAGCACGATCACGTCGGGGTTGAAGCGCTCGACGTCGGGCCAGTCGATCTCGTAGGAGGGCTCGCCCGCGGGGTTGGGGGGCTCGCCGCCCGCCAGCTCGATCAGCTCGGGCACCCAGTGGCCGCCCACGTAGAGCGGGTCGAGCCACTCGAGCGCCAGCACGCGGGGGCGCTCCTCCAGCGTGAGGGCGTCCGTGCGCTCGCGGACCCGCTCGACCCGCGCCCGCAGCGCGCTTATGAGGCGTTCGGCCCGCTCGAGCGCGCCCGTGGCCTCCCCCACGGCCCGGATCGTCTCGAACACCTCGTCGAGGGTGCGCGGCTCGAGGGACACGATCAAGGGCTTCTCGCCCAGGACCCGCACCGCGCGCTCGACGGCCTCATACGAGGGGGCGCAGACCTCGCAGAGCGCCTGCGTCAGGATCAGATCGGGCTTCAAGCTCTGGAGCTTCTCGACGTCCAGCTCGTAGACGCTGAGCCCTTGGGCCGTCAGCGCCTTCACGGTCTGGTCGATCTCGAGGCTGCTCATCCCCTCGTGGACGGCCGCCTGGGTGACGACCGCCACCTCGTCGCGGAGGCCGGGGGGCCAGTCGCAGTCGTGCGAGACCCCCACGAGGCGGTCACGGAGCCCCAGCGCGCAGACGATCTCCGTCGCGCTCGGCAGCAGCGACACGATCCGCATGGGCGTTTCCACCTTCATGATCCCGATCGCGCTCCATTGTACCACCGTGGGGCGCCCGGGGGCGGGGGCGGAG
>WFPR01000100.1 GCA_015487455.1 Candidatus Bipolaricaulota bacterium | reverse complement strand
GGGTGGTGGGGTGGGTGGCCCGCGAGCGGGCGCCGGCCCTCGTCCCCGACGTCTCCCGGGACCCGAGGTACATCTGCAAGCCGGGGACGCGGCCCGAGGGCTCGGAGCTGGCCGTCCCCATTCAGCTGGGCGAGCGGCTCCTCGGCGTCCTCAACCTCGAGGACCGGCGGCCGAACGCCTACACCCCCGACGACGTGAGCCTGCTGCAGGCGCTGGCCGACCAGCTGGCGCTGGCCCTGGGCGGGCTGGAGCGCCAGGAGGCCCTGCGGCGCTCCCAGGAGCGGCTGCAGGGGATCTACCGCCTGAGCGAGCGGCTGGCCCGCCTGCGCACCCTTGACGACCTCCTGCGGGCGGGCGTGGAGGTCATCCGCCGGAACTTCCACTACGAGCACGTGGTGATCTTCCTGCGCGAGGGGGACGAGCTGGTGGTGCGCGAGGCGGGCTACGACACCGTCCTGCCGCGCGAGGAGGTCCGCTTCGAGGCCTTTCGGAGGCTCCCCCTGGCCCGGGGGATCTGCGGGCGGGTGGCCCGCACCGGCAAGCCGGCCCTCGTCCCCGACGTCTCCCGGGACCCCGACTACCTGGTGGGCCATCCCGCGATCCGCTCGGAGCTGGCCGTCCCCATCGTCGAGGGCGGCGAGGTGCTCGGCGTGATCGACATCGAGAGCACCCGGCCGAGCGCCTTCACCCGCGAGGACCAGGAGCTGCTCGAGGCGCTGGGCCGTCAGCTGGGGATGGCCCTGCGCGAGCTGGGGCACCGCGAGCAGCTGCGCGAGCTGAACGAGTTCCTGCGCGAGCTGAACGAGACCACGGACTTCGAGACGCTGCTCCGCCGCGTCCTGGAGCGGGCCGTTCGGCTGCTCCGGCCCAAGGCGGACGCGGGCAGCGTGGTGATCTACGACGAGGAGAGGGGCGTCTATCGCTTCTGGGTCGCGATCGGGCGGCCCCTCGAGAAGCTTCGACGGGTTGAGTACCGCGAGGAGGAGCTGGCTCAGGTCCTTCGGAGCGACCGCCCCACGATCCTGACGCGCTCCCAGCAGCTGGAGCACTCCGTCACCCGGCGGATCCTTGAGGAAGTGGGGGTGCCGGCGCCCGGCTCGACGATCGTGCTGCCGATCCGCGACCCGGAGACGGGCCGGGCGATCGCCTTCTTCAACGTCAACAACCTGGAGCGGGAGGGCGCCTTCACCGAAGCGGACGCCCAGAAGCTCTGGGCGCTGCGCGACGAGATCACGGCCGCGGTGCTGCGGGCCCGCGACCGGGAGCGCTTGAAGCGGATGGCCCTCCACGACGCGCTGACGGGGGCCTACAGCCGCCACTACCTCAACGAGTTCTTGAAGCAGGAGCGGGAGCGGGCCCGGCGCTCCGGGCGGCCGATCTCGCTGGTGATGGTCGACCTCGACCGCTTCTTCGAGATCAACGACCGGTTCGGGCACCTCGTGGGCGACCGGGTGCTCCGGGAGGTGGCCCGTCGGCTGAGGCAGAACGTGCGCGCGGGCGACGTGGTGGTGCGCTACGGCGGCGACGAGTTCCTGATCGTGATGCCGGAGACGACCCGCGAGGAGGCCGAGCGCGCGATGGAACGGCTGCGCCGGGCGCTGGAGGGGGAGGGCTGGACCCCCGGCCTGCCCGACCCCGACCACAAGCTCTCGATCAGCTTCGGCGTGGCCACCTGGGACCCCGCGAGCGGCGAGCCGATCGAACGGGTGCTGGAACGGGCCGACGCCTTCCTGTACCATCGCCGCAAGGGGCGGGCGGCGGAGGAGCGCCGCAAGAGCAAGCGGGCCATCGTCGTCAGCCGTCCCTCTCCTTAGCGATAAAGCAAAAAGCACAAGCAAAAGTAAAGCCAAAAGAGGGCGATGAGCGGGGCCGTCGAGATCGAGGTTCGCCCCATCACCGCGCACGAGGGCTTTCGCGAGTGCGAGCGGCTGCAGCAGCGCATCTGGGGCTTCGCGGACCTGAGCGTGGTGCCCCATCACGTGCTGCTGACGGCGCAGCGCAACGGCGGGGTGCTGCTCGGGGCCTACGAGCCCGAGCCCGACGGGGCGCTCGTCGGGTTCGTCTTCGGGTTCTTGGGCTACGACCCGGAGCACCGGCGCTGGAAGCACTGCTCGCTCATGTGCGGGGTGCTGCCGGAGCGGCGCTACCGCGGGGTGGGCTACCGGCTGAAGCTCGCCCAGCGGGCGGCGGTGCTCGCCCAGGGGCTCGACCTCGTCACCTGGACGTTCGACCCGCTGCAGAGCGCGAACGCCCACTTCAACTTCGCCAAGCTGGGCGTGATCGCCCGGCGCTACGAGGAGGACGTCTACGGCGACATGCGCGACGAGCTGAACCGCGGGCTGCCGACGGACCGCTTCGAGGTCGAGTGGTGGCTCCGCTCGGCGCGGGTGCGCGCCCGCGTGGACGGGGAAGAGGGCGCGCACGGGAACGCGAAGGGGCGAAAGCTGCCCGAGGCGCCTTTTGTGAACGTCACGGAGCGGCGCGGGGGCCTGCTCGTCAACGCCGAGGTCCGCCTTGACCTTCAGGAGGGGAAGCTGCTCGTCGAGATCCCGACGGACCTCAACGCGCTGAAGCGGCGCGACCTGGAGCTGGCCCGGCGCTGGCGGCTCGAGACCCGCGAGATCTTTCGGCACTATCTCGGGCGGGGCTACCTCGTGAGCGAGTTCCTCGTCGTGCCCGACGGGGACGGGCGCCGCGGATTTTACCTGCTGGAGCGGGCCTCCGCGGAGGACGTGCTGGGACGGGGCCGATCAGGGTAGCGAGGACGACGAGAACGCCGCGGTGAGATCTGCGCACAGCTTTCGCAGGGTGTCGGCCACGGCTTGACGATCCCGGGGATGAAGCCTCCCCAAGACGCGCTCGACCAACGTCTTCTCCAGGGCAGCCACTTTGTGAAGGCGGACGACGGAGGGGGCCAGCAGACCCGCGGCTTGCCACTCAAGGAGCCGGACGTCGTACGGGGTCTGGTGCGGGTGCGTGGTGACGCGGGCGACGACGAGATCCGCGTCCCCGGCGTCGAGCAGCACGAGAGCGGGGCGCTTCTTCGTTTGAGCCGCGTCCGTGTAGGGAAACGCCAAGAGCACCACGTCTCCGGGGCTATACCGCGGATGTAGACGGGGCATGACAGCAGGATCGAATCACAGTCGGTCGTAGATGGAGTCGCCCTCGGCGTACCCCTTGAGGAACTCCTCGGCCGTCAGACGGCGCCAGTCGGCGCTCTCGTCGGCGTCGAGGTCAAGATCGAGATCGAGCACGAGGATCACGCGGACCCTTTGGCCGGGCGCGAGGCGCTCCGCGACCTCCTCCGGGAGGCGAAGGGTCCGATCGGGACCGACTTGGGCTTCGCACTCAAGGAGGCGCTTGGTTTTGTCCTGGTTGCGGGCCATGCCGGTTCACCGCCGCTATTGTACAATGCGGCGACGAGCGAGGACAGCTAACAGCTAAAGGGGAGCGATGAAGCTCGAGCGCGTGGAGCTGATCTTGGTGGAGCTGCCGCTGGTGGAGCCCTTCGAGACGAGCTTCGGACGGGAGAGCCTCCGGCCCTGCGTGCTCGTCAAAGCCCAGAGCGACGGGCTGGTGGGCTGGGGCGAGTGCGTCGCGGGAAGCGGGCCGTGGTACTCGTACGAGACGGTCGAGACGGCCTGGCACGTGCTCAGGAGCTTCCTGATCCCGACGGTGCTCGGGAGGCCCCTGGAGCACCCCGAGACGATGGCCCGGGGGTGGGCGCGCGTGCGGGGCCACCCCATGGCCAAGGCCGGACTGGAGGCGGCCCTCTGGGACCTCTGGGCCCAGGCCCAAGGGATCTCGCTGCGGGAGGCGCTCGGGGGCGTCAAGGAGCGGGTCGAGAGCGGGATCTCGCTGGGGATCCAGCCGTCGCTGGAGGCGCTCCTCGAGCGCGTCGAACGGGCGCTGGCGCGCGGCTACCGGCGCGTCAAGCTCAAGATCCGGCCGGGGTGGGACGTCCAGGTCGTGAAGGCGGTGCGCGAGCGCTTCGGCCCCATCCCCCTCAGCGTCGACGCGAACGCCGCCTACACCCTGAGCGACCTCGACACGCTCAAGGCGCTCGATCGGTTCGAGCTGATGATGATCGAGCAGCCGTTCCGCTACGACGATCTGGTGGACCACGCCGAGCTTCAAAAGCAGCTCAGGACGCCCATTTGTCTGGACGAGAGCGTCCCGTCCCCCGAGGCGGCGCGCCAGGCGCTGAAGCTGGGCAGCGGTCGCATCATCAACGTCAAGCCGGGGCGGGTCGGGGGGCTCGCCGCGGCGCGGAAAGTTCACGACCTCTGCGTCGAGAGGGGCGTCCCCGTCTGGTGCGGCGGGATGCTCGAGACGGGCATCGGCCGGGCGCACAACGTCGCCCTGGCGTCGCTGCCCGGCTTCACCCTCCCGAACGACCTTTCGGAGAGCGCCCGCTACTATCGCCGGGATCTGGTCGAGCCGCCCTTCGTGCTCAACCCCGACGGGACGCTCCCCGTGCCCCGGGGGCCGGGGATCGGCGTCGAGGTGGTGGAGGAGCGGGTCGAGCGGGCGACGGTGCGCCGGGAGGCCTTCACGCCGTGACGTTTGGCGCTCTCACGTAAAGCGGGGCAAGGGCGATGAGCCGCCTGAGGAAGGCCGTCGGGTACGTCCTCCGCACTCAAGACTACAGCGAGACGAGCAAGATCGTGAAGGCGCTCACGCGGGAGGCCGGGCTGATCTCGCTGCTGGCCAAGGGCGCCCGGCGCCCGACGAGCCCCTTCGGCGCGGCGCTCGAGCCCCTGACGCTCAGCGAGTTCGTCTACTACGACCGCGAGGGCTTGAAGACCCTGAGCCAAGCCTCGCTCTTAGAGCCCCACCTCGAGCTGAAGCGCGACTACGACAAGCTCACCACGGCGCTCCGCTGCGCCCGCGTCGTCCACCGCGCGCTGGAGGAGGACCACCCGGAGGAGCGGGTCTTTCGGCTGTTCGAGGAGCTGCTCGAGGCGCTGGGCCGGGCGACGGCGACGGGAACAGGGACGGCGACGGGGACGAGGGCGGAGGAGGAGGGCTGGGCGCTCTACGAGCTGGCGTTCACGCTCCAGCTGTTGGCGCGGCTGGGCTGGGCGCCGCAGCTGGAGCGCTGCACGGGTTGCCAAGAGACGCCCCGGCGGGCTTGGTTCTCGCCGGAGAGGGGGGGCTTGATCTGCGAGCGCTGCCGTTCAAGCGCGGAGGCCCCCGCCCCCGCCTCGGGCTCATCGGGCGCGGGCTCGGCGATCCCCCTCGACGGGGAGGCGATGCGGGGGCTGGCGATGGCCCTTCGGCTGCCGCTCCGCAAGCTCTCGCGGCTGAGGCTCTCGGCGGAGGCGCTCGCCGTCGGGGAGCGGCTGCTGGAGGGCTTCCTGGCGCACCACGTCCGGTCGCTCGGGGCTCGGCCCCGGCCCCGGCCTCGGCCTCAGCCTCAGAGGTGCTCGAAGTAGCCCCCCAGCCTGATAAATAAAATGCCGACGCCGACGAGCAGGATGAGCACGCCCACGGCGATGAGGAAGTTCCCCAGCGACGTCAGAAGGTCCTGAGGCATCCGGGCTCACCTCGCTTGGCTTGCGCTCAAATTTGCGCTTCTTGTGCGCCTCTCGGGCGCTTGGGCGACGGGGGCGGATTATAGCACGACGCCAAGCGGGCGGTCAAACTCACCCCGTTCGCTTGCGGCTTGAAGGGCCGCAAGCCCGTGGGCTATGATGGGGTCGCCATGGCTCGGCTGCAAGCGCAAGGGAAGGGCGGACGACGCGTGGTGATCACGGGGATCGGGGCGATCACCCCGATCGGCCACGGGCGCGAGGGCTTCTGGCGGGGCATTAAAGAAGCGCGCTCCGGGGGCCAGCGCATCGACGACCTGATCGATCTGACGGACATCGAGGTCAAGATCGGCGCGCCGGTGCGCGACTTCGACCCCTTGCAGTACTTCGACAAGCGGCGGGCGCGGCGGCTGGGGCGCTCCAGCCAGTTCGCGCTGGCCGCGGCCTACCAAGCCGTGCGGGACGCGGGCCTCGACCCCGACGCCCTGAGGCGGGAGGGCGAGCGGGCCGGGGTGCTCGTCGGCACGGGCATCGGGAACATCGAGATCTTCATCGAGAACCACGTCACGTTCCTGCAGAAGGGGCCGAAGCGGGTGAGCCCGTTCTTCGTCCCGATGTTCATGCCGAACGCCACCGCGGGGGAGATCTCGCTCGAGTTCGGGCTCAAGGGGCCGAACCTGGGGCTGGTGTCGGCCTGCGCCAGCTCGAACCACGCGATCGGGCTGGCTGCAGACTTTATCCGCTGGGGCTACGCGGACGTGATGCTCGCCGGGGGGTCGGAGGCCGTCTTGCTGCCCTTGAACTTCGCGGGCTTCGACCAGGCGCGGGCGCTCTCCCGCCGCAACGACGAGCCCGAGAGGGCCTCCCGGCCGTTCGACGCCGAGCGGGACGGCTTCGTGATGGGCGAGGGCGCCGGGATGCTCGTCCTGGAGAGCTTGGAGCACGCTTTCCAGCGCGGGGCTCGGGTGTACGCGGAGCTGGCGGGCCACGGGCTGACCGCCGACGCGCACCACATCACCGCGCCCGAGCCCGAGGGCCGGGGGGCCGCGGCGGCCATGGCTCAAGCGCTCGAGAACGCCGGGGTGTCCAAGGACGAGGTCGGCTACATCAACGCCCACGGGACGGGGACGGAGCTGGGGGACGTGGCCGAGACCCGAGCCATCAAGGCCGTCTTCGGCGAGCGGGCCTATACAATCCCCGTGAGCTCCACCAAGTCGCAGATCGGGCACCTGATGGGCGCCGCCGGGGCCGTCGAGACCGTCGCGGCGCTGCTGGCGATCGTGGAGGGGGTGCTCCCGCCCACGATCAACTACGAGCACCCCGACCCTGAGTGTGATCTGGACTACGTCCCGAACGAGCCCCGCCCCGCCCGCGTCGACGTGGTGCTCACGAACTCGTTCGGGTTCGGGGGGCACAACTCGACGCTGGTCCTCAAGCGCTTCGAGCCCTAGAGGGTGGCAGTGTGGAAGGCGTTGAGCCTCATCTCATGGGCTCTCGGGGGCCTTGACGAAGCTCGGAGGCCAGTTGAAGTCCTCAGGGCAGAGGTTGCCCCTCTTATTGTTTCTCAGCGAGTTGTCCCTCCCTTGGATGAGGCCTTGAAATCGAAACTCCGGGCGTGCCCCTTCCGGGGCGCACTCGGGAAAGGCCAGCTTCACACCATACCCTCCGTTCCCGAGAATCTCGTTCCGGCTTAGCTCCGCATCGACGCGATCGCCCAAGAGATAGAGACCATCCCCCAAATTCAAGGCGATCACGTTCTCCACGGCTTTTAGGTCTATCCTCCCTTGTTCCAATTTGCTGCTGGCGGAGGCCATCAGCCCGATGCCGAAGTTTTCGATGCGGGTCTTGGCCAAAACGGCCTCGATCCGTTGAGAGGGGGGAGGGTTCAGAAGAAGGACCCCATAAAGGGGCGCACCCAACGCGCTCAAAGGAACGGGAGGGCCGCGCAATTCGCTCTCGCGCAGGATCAGGCGCCCCAAGCTCATACCAATCCCTATCCCCAACCCGGCGGTAAGGATGCTCGTATTCACGACGTTTACCTCTACCTCCACGGACACGGAACGCTCCCCCTGCGGATCTCCCCCGATGGCGATGCCTTGGTAGCTTCGGATTTGAACGCCCGTCAGCGTGACCCGGACCTCCTCCGGCCCCTGAGCCAACACCTGAACTCCGATGCTGCTCTTGTCGGAGAAGGGATCTTGGGCGAGGGCCTCAATGGTCAAGCCTTGCAGTTTCACGGTCATCCGGCTGCTCCCCCGGATCAGGAAGGCTGTGCCGACCTCCACAAGGACGATGCGCGGGAGACGATCCCCCTCCGTGACCCCCTCTATCCTGAGGCTCTTATCGAGGATTAAGGGCTTCTCGTAGTAGATGCCCGGGGTTATTCTGATCGTAGCCCCCATAGGGGCTTGGCGGATCGCCTCGCCCAGCAGGGAGAAGCAGCCTTCCGCATCCGGGCAGCTCACGTCGAGGACAGCAGCGGTGGAAGCGGAGGGGGCGCCTGCCGACCATCTCGAGGGGCCCTCTCCGAGCCCACCCAAGAGGGCAACCAAGATCATCCCTGCTCTCCATGCTCTTCTCATCCGATCTCCCTCCAGCTCCCGGCATTTGTCAGGTTAGGATGGAAAGGAGCTACTATGGGCCTTCACATCTTCGGCGCAGCTCCTCCAGAGGTTGATGGTTCCAACCTGCGTAGTTCACCTCATTCCCGAAGACCTGATTGTCTCTGCACTCTTTAAGCTTCTCCAAATCGGCCACCTTTCTGCTACCTAGCCTCAAGCCCACCCGGTTTCCGGTCACCGTGTTGCCGAGAATCCTCAGCTGGGCCATCGAACCCCACTCGATGCCCGCCCCTCCGTTCTCAAGCACCCGATTTCCCTCGACGAGGTACTCGCCTCCGGAACCCAAGGAAAGGGACAGGCCCGAGCCGCGATTCCGCTCAATTCGATTCCCCGTGATGGTGACCCCGCGGTTGCCGCAGCACCCGGAGATGCCTTCCCCGTTGTCCTCAAGGATGTTCCCCCAGATTACGGCCCGTTCGACATCGAGTAGAACGACCCCTATGGAGGCTCCCTGAATCCGATTCAGCGCGACCAGGACCTCTTCTGACTCTCGAACATAAAGGGCCGCATCTGGACTTCCTGTGAACACATTGTGGTCGATGACCACGCTCGCCTCTTGACCTCTAAAGCCTCCGAGTCGGTCTCTGAAGAGAGGCAAGGCACCAACAACGTAAATCCCTGTACGGGCAAAGAGATTGTTCACCAGGGCAATGTTGAGGGTACCGCCGAGATCAGCCCCGCCTTTTCCCAGCGCATCAGGTTGAAAGCGGTTGTTTCTGATCAGGCCGGTGACCTCTCCGGTGATCCGGAGTCCACCTTCGATGGTCATGTTCTCCACACCGATGCCTAACCCAAAGGAACCGGCGATAAAGAGCGCAAAGGGAGGATTGGTCCCTTGTATGCGGCCTCGCAAGATGACTTTTTCCTTGTCGGCCCCTTGGAGCCAGATGTTCTTGAGGATGGTTATGCTCTCCTCGTAGAGGCCGGGAGCGATGCGGACGAACGGGATTTGTGGGGGCGGGTCCCACGACTCGACAGGAGCGGTAAAGGGGGCTGCATCGATCGCCTCCTGGATCTTGGTGAATTGACAGACCGGCGGCCCCTGAGGACAGACGGTCAACTCCACCAGTGGCTCTATGGGGAGGTCCCCCTCTTGATCGTGATCGGATTGATCGGAGGCCAAGAGCCATGCAGTCGATGCTATAGCCTCTTCTTGCGGGGACAAAGGTGCCATTCCCCCGCTCCACAGCAGGAGAAACCCTATTGCCACCGACAATAAGAACGCGATGACGATCCCCCTAAGCGCTATTTGTGGTTCACCCTGCTTTGGGCTTATCTGCAATTAAGCTTAATATAACCCCGGCGAAGTGCCTCGTGGTCTCCACCGAGCTAAGGATAGCTCCCTCCTTGGTCGGTCATTAGGAAGCTCAATTCGTCTGGACAAACGGCTCCATAAACGATTGGCTGCCCCTTCCCCCGGCCCGGGAATCCCGTTCTTTCGCCCCGATATCGTTCCTCGCACTGTGGTGGGGCGAGAGACACAGGGAGGGGTCTCCACTTCCACTCCATATCGTTCAAGATTGGCGTAGATCTCGTTCTCCGTAAGCTCCACGTAAGTATCCGGATTCCCCAGATGGGCGAAAATGCCGGAAAACCGGTTGGAGAAGATAAAACTGCGAGACACTTCTACCTTGATCGCGTTGGAGGGGTCATCAAGGATGGACAGGCCATCCCCGTGATTGCCGTAGATTGCGGTTTGCAGGATTTGGACGTCTGCAGCACCGGAAATGCTCACCCCAGGCGATGGCCCACCAAACCCGTTGCCCGCGATATCCGAGTCCTGAATGAGGACTTGGGCACGAGGGCCATCGATGGAAATACCCGCTCCCGAATTGGCGAGCACCCTCACTCCCTCCAACTGCGCTCGCACGGATCTGCCCAGGATTATCCCCACACCACCGCCAAATATAATCCCTCGACGGATCGTGACCCTTGAACGGCCATCCACCACGATTCCATAGCCGTTGCGAAAGAACTGTGAGCCTTCAATCGTCACCTGGGCCGCATCCCGGACGCTTACCCCTGAACCTTCAGCCTTGGAGACTTGCACCCGACGAAGCACGGCTTGGGTGCTGCCTGCGATCACAACACCGTCTGTACTGAGGGGGGAGCTTGGATCGGGGGGAGAGGCGATTACGGATATTTCCTCCAGGATCACCGGTGAGGGTTGCGCTACTCGGATCTGCACTACGGCCACGGTTGGGAGAACGCCTTGGACGACGGTGTTTTCCCCTTGTTCCCGCAAGATTAAGGGCTTGTCGATCGTGAGATGCTCCTTGTACACTCCGGCTCCGATCTCGAGGGTTGCTCCTGCGGGAGCTGCCTCAATTGCCTGCTGGATCTGCGCGAAATCGCAAGTTGGCGGCCCCTGGGGGCAGACCCGAAGCATGGAGGGGGGCCAAGGCGGGGTCTGAGGGGGCTCCGCTGCGACGAGCAGGGCTCCCAGAAGGAGGAGCCACAGGAGGCCGAGGGCCAGGTGCGCAGCTCGAAGGCGCATGTTTATTCACGCTCCTTTCCTCATCCTTGCGTTCACATTAAGCGGAATCGGCCTCGGGGATTCGGCAATGGAACCCGAGCTGTGCGCAGATGAGCAGCGCTTCGTTGGGGGCTTTGATGAGACGACTATAGCACAGAACCGTGCCATCGGTGGAGAGGACGAGGATCGGCGTACGAGCGAACTCGGCCCCTTGAACTCGATCGCATAAGCTGTT
>WFPR01000099.1 GCA_015487455.1 Candidatus Bipolaricaulota bacterium | reverse complement strand
TAGCGCAGCAGCGTGACGGTCCGCCCGTCGGGGCGCTCCAGCCGGACGGTGAAGAGCGGCGGCCTCCCGTGATAGCGCACGCCCTTGAGCGAGACGGAGAGGAAGTCGGGCGGCTTGTCGTAGGGGTGGTCGAACTCGAAGCGGTAGAGGCGGCGCTCCCGCCCGCCCGGGAGCGCCTCGATCGAGTCGGGCTGCGCGCCCGGCTTGGTGAGCACGAGGTGGGGCACGGCCCCCGGCGCGGCCCAGACAGGGGGCTTGACGGGCGGGTGGTCCGCCCAGACGGCCGGGTTGTACCAGACGCGCAGGCCGTAGTCGAGCGGGTAGCTCGTCAGCACGTAGACGGAGATCCCGACGAGCAGGGCGAGCAGGGCGAGCCCCGCGCGCCCCACGCCCGAGGAGAGCACCACCTTGACGACGTCGCCCATTCAGTACCTCACCCGGGGGTCGAGCACGAGATAAAGAACCTCGAGCACGAAGCGGGCCGCGGCGTAGAGCAGCGTGTACACGAACGTGAGCGCGATGATCAGCGCCTCGTCGGGCGGGTTGATGGCCTGGAAGTAGAGCTGCCCCATCCCCGGCCAGCGGAAGACGATCTCGGTGGTGATGGCGCCCGTGATGGAGCCCACCAAGCCTAAGATGAGCTGGGTCACGATCGGGGGCGCGGCCACCCTCAGGATGTGCCGGTAGCGCACGAGCCGCTCGGCCAGCCCCTTGGCCCGCGCGAAGGCGACGTGGTCCTCCTGGGCGACGTTGAGCGTGATGGTGCGGGCGACGTAGATGAGCGGCCCGGCCCCCACGATCACCAGCGTCAAAATGGGCAGGATCGCGTGCTGAACGAGGTCGAGGAAGCGGGCCAGGCCACCGGGGGGTGGCGGGTTGCTGTACATCCCGCCCGGCGGCAGCAGCCCCGCGTAGAAGCTCAGCAGCAGGATGAGCAGGATGCCCGTCCACCAGGAGGGCAGCGCGTACGAGATGGCGGCAAAATATGATACGACGCGGTCGAGCAGCGACCCGACGCGGGTGGCCAGCATCACCCCGACGGAGAGCCCGATCAGGAAGTTGATGAGCAGAGCGGTGGTGAAGAGCAGCACGGTGCGGGGGAGCCGCTCGGCGATGATGTCTTTAATTTTCTTGCTCCCCTCGGCGGTGCTCACGCTGCGCGCCTCCCCCAAATCGAACGTGAGCACCCGGAGCACGTCTTGGGGGAGGCGCTCGTACCAGGGGCGGTCCAGCCCCAGGAACGCCTCCAGGGCGCGGCGCTGCTCGGCCACGGCCTTCTCCAGCTCCGCCGGGTCGCGGATGCGCTCGACGAGCTGCTGGCGGATCGTCCGCATCTGCTCGTTCACGAGGGCCTTGAGCAGCCGGTCGGAGTAGCCCGTGGCCCCCAGGATCACGACCACCAGCACTAGCACGACCAGCACCACGGCGGCCAGGCTCAGGCCCCGGAGCAGCAGCGTCCGCGCGACGCCCATCGCCCTCGTCTCGCCTCTCGCTTGTTCGGGCTGTGGGGTCCGGTCGGGTTAGGGCTACGACGCGGGCTGGCCGCGCAGGGCCTTCAGGCCCAGCCCCACGACCAGCAGCGCCAGCACGCCCACCACCGCCCACATCCAGACGGGGATCACGGGCACCTCAACCCGCTTCTCCACGACCTTCTCGACGGGCACCTCGACCTTCTTTTCGACGACCTTCTCGACGACCTCCTTGGGCGGCTCGTAGGGCTGGGCGACCAGGCTGACCTTCTGCTCCGTCACCACGGCCGTCTGGTCGCTGTTGGCCGCGATCAGCAGCTCGTAGAGCCCGCCCTCGACGAGCCCCCGGGTGAGCTCGGCGGGCAGGGTGATGAGCGCGTAGCCGTCCTTGACCTCGGCCGGGCCGGAGGCGAGCAGCTCGCCCGTCGCGGCGTCGCGCAGCGCGTAGCGGGCCTGGAGCCGCCCCGGCCCCTCGAGCTCCACCAGGAAGCGCGTCTCCCAGCCGATGGGGAGCGTCTCCTGCACCTCGCGGGGCTGGAGGACCTCCGCCCTCAGCCCCGTCACCTCCACGAGCGTCGGCTGCCCGAAGTACCAGTCGCCCGGCTTGAACGGGTACGTCTCGTCGCGGAACGCCTTCAGCTCGGCGAACTGGGCCTCGGCGTCGTAGCGCTGCAGCACGTACGGCCCCTGGCTGATCACCAGGTGCCCGTACTGCTGGAACCACCGGAGGGCCGCCTCGTAGCGGGCCTGGGCCGCCTCGGGCGTCACAAAGCTTTGCCCGTTCACCGTGACGTAGCCCTCGGGCACGAAGCCCTCCTGCTGCATCTCCTCGAGCGCTTGGACGACGAGCTGGGCGTGGTCCTTCAAGACCAAGCTCAGCCAGGGGACGTTGTAGCGCTGGGCCGCCGTCTGGCCGTAGGCGGCTTGGCGCTTCTCGAAGACCACGCGGTCCATCGCGGCCAGCAGCTCCCAGGGCATCGAGACGGGGCTGATCACGGCGTAGCCCGCGATCTCCTTCTCGTCGAAGTGCCAGTAGTTGAGATAGGTCTCGAGGCGGGTCCCGTCGAGCACGCGGAAGGCGACGAACGGCTCGAGCTGGGAGCTGAGCGTGGCCGCGATGCTCGACTCGATCTGGCTCTTCTCGGGGTCGTAGGCGATCTCAAAATTTTGGGCGATCGCGTAGAGGAGGTCGGCCATCGTGATCGGCTGGCCGTGGTGATAGTTGCTCTGGAAGTACTTCGAGTAGTCGAAGACGACCCGGCTGGTGGCCTCGACGCCCTCGCCGACGGGGACCCAGCGATCCTCGGCGGGGTCCCAGCGCACGGCGTCGGGCGGGACGGGGAGCTTGCCCGCTGGCCCGGCCGTCTCGATCTCCTCAAACTTTACGCGGAACTCGACCACCCGCCCGCTGAAGGGGTGGCGCCAGACGGCCGGGTCGTAGATGAGCCGCCAGATGTCCACGCTGTAGACGTCGCCGAAGCCGCCGACGGGGTTCCAGGTCGAGGTGTCGGTGTGGACCCAGAGGTGGCCGACGGTCAGGACGTCCTGGCCCTCCACGTACGCCTCGCGCAGGCTGTACGGCCCGCGCAGCCCGGCGCCCAGGTCGCGCGTCAGGCCCTTCACGGCCCGGCGGGTGGGCATCCCGCGCAGCTCGGTGATCACGAAGATCCGCACCGACTCGTCGAGCCCCAGCTCCGTCATCCGCCTGTATAGCTCGTCCCGCTCCGCGCGGGAGGCGTACTGGCCCTGGAAGAGCCGCCGCCCCAGCTCGTCCAGCTCGGGGTGCTCGTAGTTCCAATAGCCGGGCTCCTGCCAGCCGGGCATGTAGCCGTACCAGGGCGCGTAGAACTGGTTGATCGTCCCGTAGTCGTAGGCGTCGAGCGCCCCCTTGCCCCAGCCCTCGGTGTAGAGGTGCCACTTGAACTCTCGGGGGTCGGAGCCGTAGACGAGGTCGATCGCCTGGGCGAACGTCGAGTAGACGCGCTCGACGTTGAAGCCCGCCTTCTCCAGCTCGGAGGCGACGAGGTCCCCGATGTCGCGGCGCTCGTCCTCCACCCGGATGATGAACTTCAGCGTGATCGGCTGGCCGTTGTACTGCCACGTGCCGTCGACCTTCTGGGCGCCCGCCCTCGTCATCGCCTCGTCGATCATCCGGCGGGCGCGCTCGGGGTCGTAGCGGATGCCGGACTTGAGCAGCACGTCGTAGATGACGATGTAGTCGGGGTCGGCGGGGCTGGCGGGGGCCAGCATCGGGAGCGCGAACCCGCCGTAAAATTCGTTCACAACGTGCTCGCGGTCGATCAAAAACTGCAGCGCCTGGCGCACCTCCTTGATGGAGAAGGGGTTGAGCTGGCCCGGCGGGGCCGGGGCCGGGTTCAGAATCAACGAGTTGAGCCCCGAGAACGCCTCGTAGAGCGTCAGATCGGGGTTCTTCTTGACCTCCTGGGCGGCCAGGCGCTTGAGCCCGAAGAGGTAGACGTCGATGTCACCCTTCTCGAGGTGCAGCGGCGCGGCCTCCTGGTCGACCTGGGTGAAGCGCAGGATCTCGGAGGCCGGGCCGGGCTTGCTGTGCGGCGGCCGATAGTCGCCCTGGGGCTGAGCTTGGGCTTGAGCTTGAGCTTGCGCTTGGGCTTGGAAGACGCCTTTCGAGCCCGAGCCCGGGCCCAACCCCAACCCCAGGCCCAGCAGCAGGACCAGCGCGACGGCGAGGGTCAACCCTGAAGCCCGCGTCCGCGTCGGCACGTCTGCTCGTCTCGTCATGGCGGTTTTCCCCTCCCTCGTCGGGGGCGATTGTAAGCCACCCGTCGCGATCCGTACAAGTTCAAGTTCAGGGATGGTTCAGTACAAGTAGCAGGCGACCCAGTGGCCGGGCTCGTGCTCCTTGAGCTGGGGCGTCCGCCCCTCGACGTCGCAGGTGCCCTTCATGGCCTTCGGGCAGCGGGGGTGGAACGGGCAGCCCTTGGGCGTGTGGGCGGGCGAGGGCGGCTCGCCGGGGATCACCGGCCGCTCCCGCAGGCGGTTGGTCGGGTCGGGCTCGGGGACGGCGGCGATGAGCGCCTGGGTGTAGGGGTGCAGCGGGTTCTCGATCACCCGCTCGCTCGGCCCCAGCTCCACCAAGTGCCCCAGGTACATCACCCCGACGCGGTGGGCGAAGTGGCGCGCGGTGGCGATGTCGTGGGTGATGTAGAGGATGGCCGTCCCGGCGGCCTCCTGGCGCTCCTTGAGCACCAGCAGGATCTCGGCGCGGCTGGAGGCGTCGACCATCGAGACGGGCTCGTCCGCCACCACGTACTCGGGGTCGAGCACCAGGGCGCGGGCGATCGCGGCCCGCTGGCGCTGGCCGCCCGAGAGCTGGTGCGGGAACTTCTTCAAGAACTCCTCGGGCGGGCGGAGGCGGACCGCCTCGAGCGCCTCGAGCACCCGCGCCCGGCGCTCCTCCCGCGTCCCGACCCCGTGGATGATCAAAGGCTCCTCGACGATCTGCTCGATCGTCATGGTGCCGTTGAGGCTCGAGTACGGGTCCTGGAAGACGGCCTGGGCGCGGCGGCGGAACCACTTCAGTCGCGCCTCGGGGACGTGCGTGATGTCCCGGCCGTCGAAGAGCACCCGCCCGGCGGTGGGCTCGATCAGCCGCAGGGAGGCGCGCCCGAGCGTCGTCTTCCCCGAGCCGGACTCGCCGACCAGCGCCACGGTCTCGCCCCGCGCGAGCTGGAGCGAGACGCCGTCGACGGCCTTGACCACCCCCCGGGCGAACAGCCCCCGCCGGATGGGGAAGTGCACCTTGACGTCTTCAAGCCGGACAAGGGGCTTCTCGCCCTGGGTGGGCCGCTCGGCCCGCTCGGCGGGGAGGGCTTGAGCTTGGGCTTCCGTGGTCGCGTCGGGCATGGGCGCGCCGGGCCTCCTTTCGTGGGTTGCGCCAGAGGGTCAAGCCTCCAAGCCGCGGACCTGGGCGCCCAGCTCGCGCCTGAGCGCCTCGATCACGCGGGCGTGGACGGCCTGGGCCTCCTCGTCCGTGAGCGTCCGCTCGTCGCTCTGGTAGAAGAGCGCGTACGCCAGGCTGCGCTGGCCCTCGGGGACGGGCGGCCCCGTGTAGACGTCGAAGAGCACCACCCGCCTCAACAGCTCCGTCCCGTGCTGCCAGATCAGCCGCTCGACGCGATCCGCCGGGACGCGCGCGTCGAGCACCACGGCCAGGTCCAGCCGGATGCCGGGGAAACGCGGAATTGGGCTGTAAACGCGCTCGTCCGCGGCGTGGGCGAGCAGCGCGTCCAGGTCGAGCTCAGCGAGATAGACGCGGCCCTTCAGCTCGAAGCGCTCGGCGACGGCGGGGTGGACCTCCCCCAGGACGCCGAGGGGCTCCCCGTCCACGACGAGCCGGGCGGCCCGCCCCGGGTGGAACGGCGCGTGTTGATCGGGCTCGAAGCGCACGTCTTTTTCGCCCGACCTGGAGACGCCCAGGTGGGCGAGCAGCGCCTCGACGACGCCCTTCAAGTCGTAGAAGTCAAAGTCGGCGTCGCGGGGCTCCGCGGCCCAACTCAGGGGATGGCGCCTGCCCGCGAGCGCGAGCCCCAGGCGGCGGGGCTCCTTGGGGAGCCCCTCGGCGTCGGGCGCCTCGGGCAGGAAGACCCGCCCGACCTCGAAGATCGCCACCCGATCCCGGTGGCGCCGGTTGAGCGCCACCGTCTCCAACAGCAAGTTCATCAGCGTGCGCCGCAGCACCCGCCGCTCGCGGGAGATCGGGTTCGCCAGCTCCACGAACGGCCCCTCCAGCCCCAGCTTGGCGACGCTCTCGGGGCTGGTGAGCGAGTAGGTGATCACCTCCGTGAGCCCAAGGCCCGTCAGGATGTCGCGCACGCGCTCCTCCAGCTCCAGGGGGCGGTTGCGGCGCTGGGGCGGCAGGGGCTCCTTCAGGAGCGTCGCGGGCAGCTTGTCGTAACCGAGCACCCGGGCCACCTCTTCGACCAAATCCGCAGGGATCTCGACGTCCAGGCGCCAGTAGGGGACGGTGACGTCGAGGCCGCCCCGGCGGCGCCTGCACCCGAACCCTAGGCGCGCGAGCGCCTCGCGGACTTGCCGGGGCTCGACCCGCACGCCCAGCAGGCGCTCGACCTCGCGGGTCTCGAGCCGGATCGTCTTGGGCTCGCGCTTGCCGGGATAAGCATCTAGTAATCCTTGGGCGATCGTCCCGCCCGCGAGGCGTCGCATCAGCTCCGCGGCCCGCGTCGCGCCGCGCCCGCACAGCTCCGGCGGCACCCCGCGGCTGAAGCGCAGCGACGCCTCGCTCGACAGCCCCAGCCTCTGGGCCGTCCGTCGGTTGTTGATCGCGTGGAAGCTCGCCGACTCCAGCAGGACGTTCTGCGTGTTCTCGTCGACTTCCGTGTCGAGGCCGCCCATGACCCCCGCGATCGCGATGGGACCGGCCTCGTCGCAGATGAGCAGCATCTCCTCGTCCAGCTCGCGCTCGACGCCGTCGAGGGTCGTGAGGCGCTCGCCGGGCTGGGCCCGCCGCACGATGATGGTGGGCGCCCGGCCGCCCGCGCGGGCTTTGAGCTTGTCGTAGTCGAAGGCGTGCAGCGGCTGGCCCCACTCCAGCATCACGTAGTTCGTGATGTCGACGAGCAGGCTGATGGGCCGCATCCCGTACTCGAGCAGGCGATACCGCATCCAGAAGGGGGCTTGCCCGTTCTTGACGTTCCGGACGATCGCGGCCGTGTAGCGGGGGCACAGCTCCTCGTCCTCTACGATGACGCGGGCGAAGCGCTCCGCGGGCTCGCCCGCGACCCGCCAGCGGGGCTCCCTGAGCTTGAGCTTGGCCCCGGTGAGCGCGGCCACCTCGCGCGCCACGCCCACCATCGACAGGCAGCGCCCCAGGTTGGGCGTGAGCTCGATCTCCAAGATCTCGTCGCCCAGCAGCTCGACGAGGGGCGTCCCCACGGGCGCGTCGTCGTCCAGAACGAGGACGCCCGTGTGGTCGTCGGAGAGGCCCAGCTCCTTCTCGGAGCAGATGACAGCCCTGGACTCGACGCCCCGGATCTTCACCGTCTTCACCTCAAGGGTGGGCGGCTCCTCGCCGTAGGCGTTGAGGATGCGGGCGCCGGGGAGCGCGACCGCGACCTTGACGCCCTGGGTGCCCAACGTCACGTTGGGCGCGCCGGTGACGCTGGGGACGGGGCCCTCGCCCCAGTCGACGTGGGCGATCACCAAACGGTCGGCGTTGGGGTGAGGCTCCACCCCGACAATTTGGCCGACGACGATCCCGTCCCAGCTCAGCCGCTCGGGGTCGGGGACGCGCTCGACCGCGCCCACCTCCAGCCCGGCGAGCGTCAGGCGCTCGGCCAGCTCCGCCGTCGTGATGCCCGCGCCGTCCAGGTCGACGAATTCCTTCAGCCAGCGGATGGGCACGCGCATCGTCCGTCGCTCACCTCACCCCTCCCCGCCTTCAAGGGCGCCCCGGCCCCCGCAGACGGGGCACTCGCCGCTCCCGTGGCAGTCGGGGCAGCGCTGGGCGGGCGCCCCCGCGTGCTTGAGCACCACGCCCCGCCCCCGGCAGGTGCGGCACCGCCCGCTCCCCCGGCAGGCGTGGCACTCTTCCGTCTTCACCCTCGCCCCTTCGGCTCCCGCTCCGGCGTCCGCGGCCATCTCGCCTCCCCCTCTTATGCTCTTGCTGTTGCTTTTGTGTCATCCGTCACCCGAACTGCTCCAGGAAGCGCAGGTCGTTCCCTAAGAACAGCCGGATGTCCTCGATGCGGTGCTTGAGCATCGCGATGCGCTCCGGCCCCATCCCGAAGGCGAAGCCCGTGAAGCGCTCGGGGTCGTAGCCGCCGTTCCTGAGCACCGTGGGGTGGACCATCCCGGCGCCCAGGATCTCGAGCCAGCCGGTGCCCTTGCACACCCGACAGCCTTGGCCCTCGCAGAGGATGCAGCGGATGTCCAGCTCGACGCTCGGCTCCGTGAACGGGAAGTAGCTCCCCCGGAGCCGCACGGCCGTCCCGGGGCCGAACATCCGCTTGGCGAACTCGACGAGCACGCCCTTTAGATCACTCATCGTGACGTGGTGGCCCACGGCCAGCCCCTCGACCTGCGTGAACTGAATCTCGGAGCGGGGCGTGATCTGCTCGTATCGATAGCACTTGCCCGGCAGGATCACGCGGATCGGCTCGGGGCACCGCTCCCGCATGACGCGGATCTGCCCCGGCGAGGTGTGCGTCCGTAGGATCACGCCGGGCTTTGTGGTGTAGAAGGTGCTCTGCATCTCGCGGGCCGGGTGGTCGGGCGGGATGTTCAAGAGCTGGAAGTTCATCTCGTCCGTCTCGACCTCGCGCGTTTGATAGATTTCAAAGCCCATCTGCTTAAAGATCTGATAGATCTCGCGGAGCGTCTGGGTGATGACGTGCAGGGCGCCCAGCCGGGCGGGCCGCCCCGGCAGGGTGACGTCCAGCGTTTCGCGCTCGAGCTGGGCCTCCAGCTCGCGGGCCTTCAGCTCGCGTTGGCGGGCTTCCAATCGGGCCTCGAGGTGCCCCTTCAGCTCGTTGAGGAGCCGCCCGGCCCGGCGGCGCGCCTCGGGCTCCAGATCCTTCAGCCCCTCGAAGAGCCGGGTCACGAGCCCCTTGCGCCCCAGGAACCTGACGCGGACGGCCTCGCACTCCTGGAGCGTTTGACAGCGGGCCAGCGCCCCCTCCCCCTCGCGGCGCAGGCGCTCGACCTGCGACTCCAACTCCCGCAACGTGAGCGTGCTCATCTCGTCCTTGGCCTCCCGTTCACCCGTTCCGTCTTTGAGCTTCGAGCCCCCATTGTACTCGGGGCGCGCTCGCCGCGCTCACAAGCGATGGACGGTCCCTAAGACGCGCTTGAGCTCCTCGAAGCCGCGGACCAGGTCCTTGAGGGGCGGGCCGGCCTCGGGGCTCAGGGCGTTCACGCACTCCTTGAGCTTGAGCAGGTGCTCGCAGAGGGCCTCCAGCTCGTCGCGCATCTCGGGGGAGAGGAGGTGGCCGTGCGCCTCGCGGGCGGCCTTCAGCTCGCGATAGATGTGGCCCAGGCGGGCGCTCAGCACGCGGGGCGGCATCCGCCGCGGGTCGCCCCAGTCGAACTCCAGCTCGCGGATCGCGCTCCGAAAGGCGGCCTCCAGCTCGCGGTACGCCCGGCGCAGGCGGGCCCGCCGCTCCTCCGACGCGAAGGGGAAGCGCGACACCTCGAAGCGGAACACCTGCTTCGTCCTCTCGAAGTCCATCTTCGGGCACTTGGCGCTCATGGCCGGGGCCAGCTCAGTATAATCGGGCGGGATCGCCGCGCCAAGCCCCGCTTGACCGCCCCTCCGGCCATAGGCTAGACTGCCCCCTTGGCGCTTCGACGGAACCCTGAACCCCGCGAAGGGAGGCGAGACCGATGGAGGCCAAGGAGCGAACCTACCGGGTCCGCGGGAGCTGGACGGGGGACTTCCACTCGGGGCGGGGGGAGATCGCGACCGAGCGCGGCACGTTTCGCACCGAGTTCACGGTCCCCCAGAGCTTCGGCGGGCCCGGCGGGGCGGCCAACCCCGAGGAGATCTTCTTGGCGTCCGCCTGCGCGTGCTATCTCGTGACCTTGGCCCTGATCGCGGAGAAGATGCGGCTGCCCATCAGGGAGCTGCGCTGCACCGCCGAGGGCGTCGTGGTGGCCGACGAGCGGGACGGCTACCACTTCCGCGAGATCACCCTGCGGCCGCACTTCGAGCTGGAGGGCAACGAGGCCCAGTACGCCGAGACGATCGCGCGGGCCGTCGCGCTGGCCGAGCAGCGCTGCATCATCTCCCGCGCCGTCCGCGGCTCCGTGCACTACGAGGTCGTGCACACCGTGGGTAGCGAGGTTCGATGATTCGACGAGCGTTTACGGTTCGGATGCTTCGGACTCTTCTGTGAGTAGGATCTCAGGGCGTCGAGCCTTGATGCGCGCGAGGAGCTCCGGGCCGCGCTTGCGGGCTCGAGCCCAACGCCCGAGGAACCATAGGCCCCAAAGGCTGCTGGTGAACAGCAAAGCGGTCAGGACGGCGATCCAAGGAGGGGGCAGCACGGTCCAGCTCGTGAGCAGGGAGAGGCCACAGGCTAGCGCGATCCCGAACAATCCAATGGCCACCGTCAGGTCCTGATGGGTTTGGCTGTAGGCGGCGGCCAAGTCGTCGAGTTCGTGCTCGAGCACCTCAATGACGTCCAGGTGCGTAATTCGGCGGACGCGCACGGTAATTTGCCGGTGGACGAACGGGGAAGGGGGCTTAGACCCCCTTTCCCCGTTCGTTGGAGGCCGGGGAGACATCCTGATCCCGATTTCAAAAAGTCACCCGCGAACCTGATCCCAAATCCCCAACACGATGAGGTTGAAAAGTAAGGTGTTGCCGCAGTGGTTGCAGACCACGGGGACACAGGGGATCGCTTCCTCGCGATATCCCGTCGTGTAGCGGGTCCCGGGGACCCCAAGCTCGAGATAGGTAACGCCCTGAGCCACTACCCAGCTCCGTTGACCGCACACCGGGCAAGCTTTCGGCAGATCCTTGGCTTGAAGGGCTTCGATGACCGTTTGTTGGACGCTCTTGGCCTTTCGCACGAATGAGATCGCCATTCTCCCTTCCTTCTTCTCCTCCTCCTTGCTTTCCCGTTAGCCCAAGCGCTCGACGACGGTGGCGATCCCTTGGCCGAAGCCGATGCACATGGTCACCAGGCCGAGTTGCTTGTCCTGCCGCTCTAGCTCGTGGAGGATCTTCGTGAATAGAATCGCTCCCGTCGCGCCCAGCGGGTGGCCGTGGGCGATGGCCCCGCCGTTGACGTTGACCTTCTCCCAGTCGACGTCCAGCTCCCGCCCCCAGGCGATCGGCACCGGGGCGAACGCCTCGTTCACCTCGAACAGGTCGATGTCGCTGAGCGAGAGCCCCGTCTTCTCCAGCACCTTCTGGGTGGCGGGGATCGGCCCCGTCAGCATGATCGTGGGGTCGACGCCCACGACGGCCGTCCCCAGCAGCCGGGCCCGGGGGGTGAGCCCCAGCTCCTTGGCCTTCTGGCGGGTCATGAGCAGCAGCGCGGCCGCCCCGTCGCTGATCTGGCTGGAGTTCCCGGCGGTGATCTTGCCGTCGGGGCGGAAGACCGGCTTGAGCTGGGCCATCTTCTCCAGCGAGGTGTCGCGGCGCACGCCCTCGTCCTGGGTGACCGTGACCCGCCGCCTCTGCCCGTCGTCGAGCTCCAGCTCGACCTCCACGGGGACGATCTGGGCGTCAAAGCGCCCCTCGTCCTGGGCGCGGATGCACTTCTTGTGGCTCTCCAGCGAGTACTCGTCGAGCTCGCGGCGGCTGAGGTTCCACCTCTCGGCGATGCGCTCGGCGGCCTCCCCCTGGTGCACGATCTCGTACATCTTGAGGAGCTTGGGGTTCATCGGCTTGTCGAGGTCGGAGCCGATCGGCTCGCGGGTCATGCTCTCGACGCCGCCCGCGATCACGACGTCGCAGGTGCCCATCGCGATCTCGTAGGCCCCGAAGACGACCGCCTGCTGGCCCGACCCGCACAGGCGGTTGACCGTGGTCCCCCCGGCCGTGATGGGGAGACCCGCCGTGAGGGCGATCAGCCGGGCGATGTTCCCGCCCTGCTCGCCCCGCTGGGTGACGCAGCCCATCACGACGTCCTCGACGAGCTGGGGCTCGAGGCCCGTCCGCCTGAGCAGCTCCCGCACCACGACGACGCCCAGGTCGTCGGGCCGCACGTCCTTGAAGACCCCGTCGCGCTTCCCGATCGGGGTGCGCACCGCCTCCACGATCACGGGCTCCCTAGGGTTGAGGGCCATGCTCGATCAGAGCTCCCCGGCCTCTTGCAGGCCGTCCAGGATGTCCTTCACGAACGAGTCGAGGTCGTTGTAGGGGAACTTGGCCCGGGGGGCGAGCTTCTGCGACAGCTCCATCGCCGTCCAGGTCTTGTCCCCGGCCTTGAACTGGGTCGCGGGGCCCTGCGGCAGGACGGGCAGGAGGTCCATCACGCTGTTGATCGGGAAGGTCGCCTTCCCGAAGATCTCCCGCAGCTGCTTCTCCAGCTCCTCGCGCGCGCTCATGGGCAGCACCTCCGTTCGCTTCTCGTGTGTCGTGGCCGAGTGTAGCTCAGGACGCCTTGCCGTGTCAATCGGGCCGCCTTGTCGCGGTCGCTGTCGATTAGTCGAGTCGATTAGCTAGCTTGTTATCAATCTAGCTGGCTAACTGGTTGACTGGCTGGCTAAACGCAGCGCGGGCGATCGAGGGGGTCAGGGCGGGGCGGTTGAGTTCTTCTCGCGAGCCGTGCTACCATGGGCCGTCCATCCCCGTTCAACATTTGAAACCCGAGGTGAGCGCGATGGGCATCGAGGACATCAAGACGATCGCCGTCATCGGCGCGGGGACGATGGGCCATGGGATCGCCGAGCTGGCGGCCCTGGCGGGCTACACCGTCCACCTGCAGGACATCAGCGAGGAGCTGGTGCGGAAGGGCCTCGAGCGGATCGAGTGGAGCCTGAACAAGCTGGCCGAGAAGGGCGCCATCTCGCCCGAGAAGGCCAAGGAGGCGCTCGGGCGCGTCCGGACGTTCGTCTCGCTCGAGGAGGCCGTCAAGGACGCGGACTTCGTGATCGAGGCCGTCCCGGAGAAGCTCCAGCTCAAGCGAGAAATCTTTGAGAAGCTCGACGCGCACGCCCCGCCGCACGCGATCCTGGCCACGAACACCAGCTCGCTCAGCATCACGAAGATCGCCGAGGCGACGAAGCGCCCCGACAAGGTCGTCGGGATGCACTTCTTCAACCCGCCCGTGAAGATGGCCCTGGTCGAGGTCGTCAAGGGCGAAAAGACATCGGAGGAGACGATGCGGACGACCGTCGAGCTGGCTAAAAAGCTCGGCAAGACGCCCATCCGCGTCGAGAAGGACGTCTTCGGGTTCATCGTCAACCGCGTGCTGGTGGGGCCCTTTATGTTCGAAGCGGCCTGGATCGTCTCGCGGGGCGAGGCGACGATCGAGCAGGTCGACAGCCGGATGAAGTACTACGAGGGCTTCCCGATGGGGCCGTTCGAGCTGCAGGATCTCGTCGGCCTCGACGTCGGGTACTTCCTGATGAAGGAGGCCGGGCTCCCGATCCCGCCGATCGTCGAGGAGAAAGTCAAGAAGAACGAGCTGGGGCGCAAGACGGGCAAGGGCTTCTACGACTACTCCGAAGGGAAGGCCCCCGAGATCCCGCGCGAGGCCGGAAAAAGCTTCGACCCGACGCCCATCTACGCGCTGATGGTCAACGAGGCGTGCCACCTCCTGGAGCAGGGGGTGACGACGCCCGAGGATCTGGATCTGGCCGTGCAGCTCGGCGCGGGCTTCCCTGAAGGGCTGCTGCGCAGGGCGGACCGCCTGGGGCTCGACACGCTGCTCCAGGCGCTGGAGGCGCTCCACGAGAAGCACAAGGACGAGCGCTACAAGCCCGCGGAGCTCTTAAAGCGAATGGTGCGGGAGGGGCGGACGGGCGAGCGGGCCGGGCGCGGCTTCTACAGCTATGAAAAGGCCGCGGGGGAGCGCGACTACAAGACGCTGGTCGTCGAGGTCGAGAAGGACAAAAAGATCGGCTGGATCACGCTCAACCGTCCACACCGCCTGAACGCCATCAACTCGGAGATGCGCGAGGAGCTGCTGGCGGCCTTCGACGAGCTGGCGCGCAACGACGACGTGCGCGTGGTGGTGCTAAAAGGCGCGGGCGGGCGGGCGTTCAGCGCGGGGGCCGACGTCACGGAGTTCTCGGGCGGCAAGCCCCATCAGCTCGTCGAGCTGGGGGAGGTCTTCGACGCGCCCGCGAGGTGCCCCAAGCCCGTGATCGCGGCGATCGACGGCTACGCGCTGGGCGGCGGGCTCGAGCTGGCGCTGGCCTGCGATTTTAGAATTGCGTCGAGGCGCTCGGAGCTGGGCCAGCCCGAAATTCATCTGGGCTTGATCCCCGGGGGCGGGGGGACGCAGCGCCTGGTCCGGCTGATCGGCCCCGCGCGCGCCAAGGAGCTGGTGATGCTCGGCGAGCGGATCCCCGCCGAGACGGCCCACGAGTGGGGCCTCGTCAACAAGGTCGTCGACGACGAGAAGTTTGAAGAGGAGGTGCGGGCGTTCGCGGAGAAGCTGGCCGCGGGGCCGCCGATCGCGCTCAAGCTGGCCAAGCGCGTGATCGACCTGGGCGCGGAGGCGCCCCTCGAGGCGGGCCTGCTGCTGGAGCGCCAGGCCTTCGGGCTGCTCTTCTCGACGGAGGACATGGCCGAGGGCGTCACGGCCTTCCTGATGAAGCGCAAGCCCGAGTTCAAGGGGCGGTAGCCCGCTTTCACGGGATTTTCACCCGGAGGGCATGGACCCGTCACCCGCGGGGCCTTATAATGCCCTCTCAACGGGTCAACGGGAGAACCCGAGAAAGGGGTGTGACCTTGCACAATGAAGGGGAAACTCGTTGGAGTGCTCGCGGGCGCGCTGGTGATCGCGGCTTTGGGGTGGCTCGTCGCCCCCGTCCCCGGCTGGGCGCAGGCCTCCGGGACGGCCGCGGTCCAGACGGGCTCGGCCACGATCGAGGACGTGGAGGCGGCCGTCCAGGCCCTGCCGCTCCCCGAGGACGAGCGGCAGGACGTCTACGAGGAGCTGGCGGAGGCGATGGCCGAGGGGCGGCTGACCCCGGAGCAGGCGCTGGCCTTGGTGCAGGCCCTGGGCGCGGCGCTGGCCCAGGGCCTGATCCCGCCGGAGAAGGCGTCCGAGATGGTGGACGTGGCCCTGGACCTCATGGAGCACGGGGTGCCCCTGGAGGAGGCGATGCGGACCGCCTTCGGCACCACCGGGCCGCCGGATCACGACGACGAGGAGGACGACAGCGACGAGGGCGATCACGAGCCCGATGAGTCCGATCGCGACCACGACGATGACGATACCCCTGGGGCCTCGGGGCCGGGATCGGGGTCAGGGTCAGGGGCTGGACACGACAACGACGATGACGACGAGGACGGCGATCACGGGGGGAGAGCGGGCTCCGGTCACGATGACGATGAGGAGGACGATCAAGGGGATGACGACGAGGACGACTGACCCGGCGTTGGCGTAGGCCGTCGCTGGGGCGTGTGGGACAGGACGGACGAGTGGACCAAAGGGAGGAGCCGACGCGTCGGCTCCTCCCTTTGGTTTTGGGTTGGTTTAAGCGTCAGTTGTGGTACAGCGTGCCGGTGATCATGGCGGGGAAGAACCAGCCGGAGACGGTGCCCTGGAGGCAGGCGGTCTTGCCGCCGCCCTGGACGAGCAGGCGGAACGGCCCCGAGGTGGGGAGCTTGGCGCGGCCCGTCGAGCTGCCTCCGACGGCGCCCCATTGCACGAAGCCCGCGCTCACCGACGAGAACGTCAGCGAGGGGCCGAGCGACTGCACCAGGATCGTGGGGCGTCCCATGAAGTCGAGGCCGCCCTCCCGGAGCGCGAACGCGCCCGTCAGGCTGATCAGGGTCGCGCCGCTGCCGACGCTGACGCTGACGGGGACGCTGCTCGGGAGCGCGGGGCAGGCGAGTCCGGGCGCGGGGAACGGCCAAGGCCACCAGGGCCAAGGCCACGGCCCCGGGCCCGGTCCAGGGCCCGGCACGACGAGGAAGACCCAGTACAGGATGAGGTACACGCAGTAAATCGGCGGGAAGAACGGCCACCAGAGCAGCACGAAGCTCGGGAGCCAGATGAACGCGATGACCGTCCCAGCGCTGGGGTCGAGGATCACGATGACCAGGGAGCCGGGCATGGCCCCGAGGACGAGCTGCTGAGGGAGGGGATGCCCCTGGAGCTGGGCCCCGGCGGGCAGCTGGAGGGTCCCCAGCAGGACGGCGCGGCCCTGTTGGGCCAGCTGGCTCAGGTTCAGCTGGGCAGCCTCGGCAAAGGGCGTGAAGGTCGCGGAGCCCAGCGCGATGGGCTGCCCCGTTGGCTGTGCTTGTAGCCCCTGAGGCGCGAGCCCTTGGGCTCCCACGAGCTGGGTCCAGCGGGCGTGCAAGAGCGCGAACTGGGGATCTCCCGGCCAGATGACCCGGGCGTGCTGGGCGAGCCACTGGCCGACCTGTTGGGCTTCAGGGGGTAACCCCGCTTGGGCGGGTGGCTGAGACGGTTGGGGCGTCTGGGCTATGGCCATTTGGGGGAACAGCGACCCTGGGCCGAACGGGCCCCCGAAGACCAACGCCGCGCTGAGCACCCCGATGAGCAACCCCTTGGCCAACGCTTCGGGCCACGAGCTTGCACGCATGGTGCATCGCCTCCTTGCTCTGTGCAACTGCGCGCTTCGCTAAACATACACCGGGGTGGGCAAGGGGGTTTCACCCCCCCCCCGCGGCGTGAAGGGGTCGATCGAGCTTCCGCCGTGCCCCAATCGCTCCGGGACAGGTCGGGCGCGCGTTTGACACCGAAGGCCAGCCTGGTCTACTCTTACGGTGCTTTACGGTGCTCAAGTTGAGCGGGAAAGAAAGGAGGAAGGAGGGAACCGCATGTCCATCGATCGAGCGCGGAGGGCAGGGAGGGGGGCGTGGACAACGGCGGTCGTGAGGGCCGGGCTCCTGCTCGGGGTGGCGTTCTTGCTTCTTGGGCCTGGGGAGGGACCGCTCGAGGTCTGGGGCCAGGGCTCCGGTCCCCTGGCGCAGTACGCGCAGAACGTGCGCCAGTGGCACATCGTGGCCCGGTACTATTCCACGGTGGGCACCACCCGCGTTCAGGTCAACTTCATCCAGACCGTGACGGGGACGGCCGTCAAGGGGACCTCCTCCGCGGGGTTCTGGCTCATCGAGCAGCACCACATCAACCCGGAGTTCTTCTACAGCTCTGAGGAGCCGCCCAACGTCCCGAGCGGGACCCCCATCACGTTTCACTACTTCATCGATCGCCTCGATGTGAACGCCCTTGCTAGGGGGACCGGGGTCCCGGTGAAGGTCCTGCGCCGGACGCCCACCTACGCGGTGCTCCAGGAGCAACGCCGCCGCCTGGTGCGGGCGATCCCCATCGCCACCGACGTCGAGGTGGGCGAGTCCGTGGTGGTGGCCGTTCTCGTGGAACCCGACCTGACGAGACCCGGGCGCTTCGAGGAGCGAACCGCGCGTGTCACAAGCGTTCAACAGGGCTTCTTCACGATCGACGTGGATCTGGATGCGATCGTCGGCAACAGCGCGGTGCATGGGGCGCCGGTCTTCGTCCGCCGAGGAGGGCAGTGGCAGCTGGCGGGGATCTTCGTGAGCCACGGGCTGAACCCCCGCGCGGGCGAGGGCGAGAGCGCGATCGCGCGACTCCCCTCCCTGAATAAGCTCATCCCGGAGGGGGCTGACAAGTCCGATCGGGACGGAGACGGCGTCCCGGACGACGAGGATCGCTGTCCCACCGTCCCCGGCGACCCAGGGAACTCCGGGTGCCCTGCGACTTAACTCAATTAACTCAACTCAGCCGTGTCGCCGCTGGAACTCCCGCATGAACGCGACGAGGGCCTCGACGGCCTCCAGGGGCACGGCGTTGTAGAGCGAGGCCCGAATCCCCCCGACGGAGCGGTGGCCCTTCAGCCCGACGAGCCCCTCCCGCTCCGCCTCCTCGACGAACTTCGCTTCCAACCCCTCGGAGGGGAGGCGGAAGGTGACGTTCATGCGCGAGCGGCTCTCGGGCCGGGCGCACCCCCGATAAAACCCTCCAGAGCCGTCGATCGCGCCGTACAGCAGGCGGGCCTTTTGCTCGTTGCGCTCCGCCAGCGCCTCGAGGCCCCCCTCCGCCAAATAGTGCTCGGCGACGAGCTTCACGACGTAGACGGCGAAGACGGGCGGGGTGTTCAGGAGCGACGCCTTCTCGGCGACGGCCGCGTAGCTCAGCAGGCTGGGCCGCGCCCGCCTTCGCGAGCGCTCGAGCGCCTGGGGGCTCGCGATGATGACCGTGACGCCCGCCGGACCCAGATTTTTCTGGGCCCCCGCGTAGATCAAGTCGAAGCGCCCGAGGTCGAGGGGCCGCGAGGCGATGTCCGAGGAGGCGTCGCAGACCAGAAGGACGCCCTCGGGCACCTCGGGGACGTAGTGGAACTGGGTCCCCGCGATGGTGTTGTTGCTCGTGTAGTGCAGATAGGACGCGTCGGGGCTCACGCGGACCTCGTCGGGCCGGGGGACCCGGTCGTAGTCCGTGACCTCGCTCGACCAGATCGCCCGAACGCGATGCCCCTCTCCCAGCAACCCCAGGGCTTTCTGGGCCTCCTGGAGGGCCTTTTGGCTCCAGCGGCCCGTCAACAAGTAGTCGCCGGGGCGGCCGGGCTCTAGGAGATTTAAGGCGACCATCGCGAACTGGAGCGTCGCCCCGCCGCCCAAGAACAGCACTTCGTAGCCGTCGGGGACGCGCAGCAGCCGGCGGAGGGCCGCCATCGCGCCCTCGTGGACCCGTTTATACTCAGGGCTGCGGTGGCTCGTCTCCAGAATGGAGAGCCCGGTCCCCTCGAAGCTGAGCAGCTCGTCGCGCACCCGCTCCAACACGGGGAGGGGCAGGGCCGCCGGGCCGGGGTTGAAGTTGTAGACGCGCTCCTTGGGTTTGGCGTTCGTCCCCATCTCGTCTCGCTTCGGCCTCCTCGTCGTCCTCGCGTGATGGAGTTGGGTCGTGGGCGCACCCGTGAGCCCGTATGATACAATCCCGCCCTCGCGGGCGCGAGCTTCGCTCAGGACCAAGCCACGGAGACGGGACCGGAGCGGGCGAGGACGAGGGAGGCGATCGCGATGGGTCGGGGCCAGGGGAAGCGCTGGGCGCTCCCGAAGCGCAACCTCGTGCTGGCCAACATGCGCAACGGCCTGGCGTACCCGCACGACGACGTCTGCTACTTCCAGAGCCAGTTCGCCCACCACAAGAAGCTGGGCTACTTCCGCATCGACTCGATGCCGTATCGGGCCGTGATCCACCTGCTGTGCGGCGGCGAGATCACCATCGTGGACGCCACGGCCAAGTCGAAACCCCTGACGGACGCCCAGCGCAAGGGCGTCCCGACGTGGTGCCTGGTGTTCAATCGAGCCTTGCGCTACTACGACGTGAAGGTCTGCGACTGGCAGACGAAGGACATGGTGGAGGTGGCCCACTCGCGGGTCCACAAGCCCCTGGTGCAGACGATCCGCAAGCTGGCCGAGCTGTACGGCGAGTCGGGCCCCGCGATCATCGGGAAGAACGTGCACTTAATCTGCCACCGCAACGTCGAGTTCGACGACAAGCCCGGGGCGCTGGCCCAGCTCGTCCACCTGTACGACCCGTGACGGGAGCGCCTCCCGCCCCTTGAAATAGGGTACCCGGTAGAGTATAATGCCCGGTCGAAAGGAGGCGTGGTCATGGACGTCAAGGCGCTGAAGGCGAAGTTGGATCGGGGCGAGGCGTTGCTGTTGCTGGACGTCCGGCGGCCCGAGGACGTCCGGCGCTGGCGGATCGAGGCGAGGCGCCCCCTGGAGTTCATGAACGTCCCGTACGCGGAGATGGCCCCGGAGGGCGACCCCACCGACCCGGCGCAGGCCCCCCATCAAGTCGAGCAGGTCAAGCGCTACGTCGAGGCGCGCCTGAGGGAAAAACTCCCCCAGGACAAGCCCGTCGTGGTGGTCTGCGCGCGGGGGGTGACGTCGGCGCACGTGGCCCAAGCCCTCAGGGAGCTGGGCGTCGCCGCCGAGCACCTGGAGGGCGGCATGGAGGCGTGGGGGCGCTTCTACGAGATCCAGACGGTGGCCGAGTCGCCCGACTTGGCGATCTACCAGATCGCGCGCCCGGCGCGGGGGTGCCTGAGCTACGTGGTTGCGTCGCAGGGGCGGGCCGTGGTGGTCGACCCGCTGCGCCACCTCGACGAGTACACCCAGCTCGCGGAGCAAAAGGGGCTGCGCCTCGAGCGGGTGCTCGACACCCACGCCCACGCGGACCACATCAGCGGCGGCCCCGCGCTCGCCCAGAAGCTGGGCGTGCCGTACCACCTGCACCCGTACGACGGCATTCACCCGATCGACGTCCTCCCGGCGACGATCCCCTTTGACTACTTGCGGGACGGGCAGGCGATCCGGGTGGGCTCCGCGGAGCTGATCGCGCTGCACATCCCCGGCCACACCCTGGGGAACATGGCCTTCCTCGTCGAGGGGCGCTACCTGCTCACGGGCGACAGCGTCTTCATCGACTCGATCGCGCGGCCCGACCTCGGGGGCCGGGGCGAGGCGTGGGCCCCCCTGCACCACCGCTCGCTGAAGAAGCTTTTGGAGCTGCCCGAGGCCACGATCGTGCTGCCGGGCCACTACGCCCACCCCCGCGAGGCCAACGATGAGGGGCTCTTCGCCGCGCCCCTCGGCGAGCTGAAGGCGAAGAACGAGGGCCTTCGGAAGGTGCAGGAGGGCGAGCGGGCGTTCGTCGAGTACATCCTGAACAGCCTGCCGGAGTTCCCGCCCGAGTACGTGGACATCAAGCGGGTGAACCTCGGGCTGCTCCTGCCCGACGAGGCGAAGGCCCAGGAGCTGGAGCTGGGCCGCAACGTCTGCGCGCTGGCCCAAGCCTATCAGCCCGCGTAGCGCTCTTGATCTTGACGTCGCGCTCAAAGAAGAAGAAGAAGCGGGAGGAGGGCTGAGGCGGCGATGATCGCGGAGCTGTTCCCGAACGGGGTCTGGCCGTACGCGATCGGGGGGCTGTTCGTGGGGTTGGGCGTGGCCCTGATCTTCGTGCTGACGGGCTACATCGCGGGGGCCAGCTCGATCCTGGACGCCCTCTGGTCGTACGTCTCGCGGCTGAGGTGGTTTCGCGAGGACGCGGCCGAGCGGGACTGGCGGGTGGCGTTGCTGCTGGGGATGATCTCGGGCGCGGCCCTCTACGCCGTGGCCGTCCAGGGCGGCGCGTGGGTCACGGGGGTGCAGCCGTGGCGGCTCCTCGTCGGCGGGCTGCTCATCGGGTTCGGCGCCCGGCTCGGCCTGGGCTGCACCTCGGGCCACGGGGTCTGCGGCCTCGGGTCGCTCTCGCCCGTCTCGCTGAGCGCCGTCGTCACGTTCGTGGGGGTGGCGATCCTCACGGCCCACCTGGTGGAAGCGCTGGGGGTGAGGCCCTGACGCGATGCGTGCCCATATTATGAACGCGAGCGCGAACGGGACGAAGGGGAGCGCTTGGCGGCTCCCGGCGGTCTACACCGGGGGGGTGCTCTTCGGGTTCGGGCTGGCCTACAGCGGGATGGCCCGCCCGGAGGTCGTGCTCGACTTCCTCCAGCTGGACGACCTCGGGCTGCTGGTGGTGATGGGCGTCGCGGTGGTCGTGGCGATGCTGGGCTTCCACGTCGGGCCGCGGCTGCTCGGGCGCGCCGTGGCCCCGCTCACGGGCCGCCGCTACCAGCCCCGCAAGCTCACGTTCCGGCCGCGGGTGGTCGGCGGGGCGGCGATCTTCGGGGTCGGCTGGGGGCTGTCGGGGGTCTGCCCCGGCGCGGCCTTCGCCTCGCTGGGC
>WFPR01000098.1 GCA_015487455.1 Candidatus Bipolaricaulota bacterium | reverse complement strand
CGCTCCGCCGTCGGCGCCGGAGCCCGCCCCCGCACCGCCGCGACGTGCACCCTCAAAGGGTAGAAGTCCCGGTCCGGCCCGCGCCCCACCGAGCGCAACACGCCCTCCATCAACACCCAATACCCCTGCCCGTCCTCCGTGAAGTCCACGATCGGCCAGGAGCCGCGCACGATCCGCTTCGTCGCGTTCTCTTGCAGCTCGCCGGCCAGCTCCACCGGAACCCCCGCGCCGACCAGCCGCCGGTACTCCTCAAACGTCGCGTCGATGTCCCCGATCGCGCTCCGCAACGCGCCCAACACCCCCTCGTCGGCTATGGGGTAGATCACACACTCAGCAGGATCGAGCCCACCAGGACGGCGCCTTCCCCGGCCGTCCCCGGCTTGATCCGCGCCTCCCCAAACCCCACCGGCGTCAACGACGGCCAAAACAAGCAGACCCCCTTCGGCGTGAGCACGTCCAGGATCAGATGCGAGAAATAGCCCAAGAGAAGAGCCCACCACAGCTCCGAATGCCCGAGAACCAGCAACGGGCTCGCCGCCGCGCCCAGAAGCCCCAAGGCCACAAACGAGTGCGTCAAGGTGCGGTGGCCGTACTTCCGGGCGATCCATCGCGACAGCGACCGGAAGAGCTGGCCGATCTCCGAACGCTCGTGGTCCAGCTCCGGCAACGTCGAGGCCAGGACAGCCAAGCCCAGGGAGGCGGGCGTCACTTTAAGGCCCGTCAGCGCCGCCGCGCTCAGCGTCAAACAAGCCCCAAAGGCCGCGTGCGTCGCCAAGCGCATCGGCCCTCACCCCAAGTCAAAGCGGGCTTGCTCACATTCTTCGATGCAATTCGGCCGTTTCACCAAGCGAAAGAGGGTTTTGGAGCCCCGTCCATGTCCTCGTCGGATCACCTCAAGCTCGCCGTTCCGTTCTAACCGCTTCACCGCCCGGAAGGTCGCCCAGCGGCTCGCAGAGATCCTCTCCGCCAGCTCCCGATACGAGCCCTCCACCTCCCCTCGAGGCTGGGCCTTCAGGAACCGCAGGAGCCGGCGCTCCGTCGGCCACCGCTGCAGCTCCCGCTCCACCCGCTCGAGCACCTCGCCCCAAAGCCTGTGGGCTTCCACCGTCCACCTCGCCGTCAGCCGCAGGGCCACGAGCACAGCTGACTCCACCTCCGGATCCAGGTCCTCCCCGCCGGCTGCCCTCGCCTCCTCCAAGCGCTTGAGGAGGGTCAAGGTCCGCTCCAACTCCCGCCGGAGCTTCGGGATCCGCCACTTAAGGAGGCGGAGGCCCGGAGGAGGCGCCGAAGGGGCCGGCCTCCTCCCCCTTTCCATCTGTGAGCTTAAAGGACAACAGAAAAAGGTCTTTTTCTAGAGGGGGAGAAGGTCGGAAGCCACACCGTTTTTACACACAAAGGAAGCGGGTTTCCCGCCCCCGTGCGGAGGGAGGCGAACAGCCCCCTTCGGGGGGACAGCCGACCTTCACGCCTCTTTCTCCCTCCTTTATGCTCGATTCACCATGCACGACATCGAGGACCTTTGCGCGATTTTGGGCATGACCCCACCCCAAGTTCGTCGCCGTTTGAGCGACCTTGAGGATCTGTTGCGGGGGCATATCCATCAGGGCAAGCGCAACAAGATCCTCATCGACAGCGCCGGGTTGGCCATCCTCCGCCGGGTGACCGAGTATGAGAAGCGGGGCCTTTCGCTCAACGAGTGTAAAACGATCGTAAAACAAGAGTTAACGTCCGAGAAGAGCGGCCAAGGGAACGGGGCTTCCTCCACCGTCAAGGTCGATGAAACGAGCGTCAAGCTCCTCGACCTCCTGCAAGAGCAGCTTCGGGTCAAGGACGAGCAGATCCGCCGACTCCAGGAACAGATCGACAAGCTCTACGAGCTCATCGAAACCCGACTCCCCCTCCCCCCGACGCCGACCCCGGATCCGGACCCGGACGCGGAAACGTCGGCCTCGCCCGCGCCCCCGCCGCGGGCCCGGGTCAGCCGCTGGACCCGCCTCAAGCAGTTCCTCAAAGGGGAGTGATGGTTTTCCAAAAGGGATGCGGATTTTTGGCGAAAACCCGCTTATACAGGGGATTTTCAACTTCGGAGTCTGGTGAAGCCCAACTTCGGAGTCTGGTGAAATCGCGGCCTCAAACTTCGGAGTCTGGTGAAATCCGGGGGGTCAAACCTCGGAGTCTGGTGAACGCCCCCAGAAAGACCCCTCAAGGGTTGCGGATTTTCCCCGCTTCCGACCGGCTGGATACTTAAAACGTCTTAGATACCTTAACGTTTTTAGATACGTTATAGGGGAAACGTCGATGTTCATATCTTCTAGGGGAGGGGAGAGGCATGACCAGGGGCCAACTACAGCGCCCTAACGGCAAGAAGGTCCCAGATCGAGAGCCTCGGGAGGTGGCCCGGATCCGCCCGGAGCTCAACCTGATGCGCTGGATTTGCTTATTCGCCACCTCGAAGTATCGCGGTCGATCCCGGGAGATCTGGCGGTGGCTTAGGGAGGACAAGCGGGTCGGGGTGATCGTGGGGCGCCAGCCCGACGACCGCGGTCGTCCCCTAGAAGTTGGGGTCCTCCGGGTGCGGGATCTGCTCACGGTCTGCGCGCTCATCCAGCTGTGGGAGTGGGAGGGGCGGCCGCTCACGCCGCTCACCCATCCCTTCGCCGAGCTGAGCCGGGTGCTCCACGTGGGCCGCGGCCGCGAGGATTACCGCCTCCACGAGGAGTCGCTCAAGCGCCTCTTCCACATCCCCGTGATCTGGGTGGGGTCGTTCTACCAGAAGGAGACGGAGACGCTGGAGACGGTCGAGCGCGGGTTCCGCATCCTGACGACCTTGGAGATCTACACGCGCACGGTGCGCGGCCGCCTCAAGGAGAAGGCGTTCACCTGGCAGTTCCACGAGCGGCTGCTCAGCAACCTGCTGTTGCAGTACACGAAGCCCTTCCGGCTCGACGTGCTCACCCAACTGGGCGGGGAGCTCTCGGTGCTCTGCTACGCCTATCTCGACTTGATCCTGGCGGACAAGACGGAGCTGGAGCTGAGCACGCAAACCCTCTTCGACGACTTAAAGATCGAGGGGAAGCGCTACCGCTACCCTTCGGTGCGGAGGCAGAGCCTCGAGCCGGTGGTGGCCGAACTGCGGGGCGTTAAGCTCTCCACCGGGGTGCTGGAGGAGATCCGGCTGGAGCGGACCCAATCGGGCGAGGACTGGAAGCTGGTGCTGCGCAAGCGGCCGTTCCGCAAGGGGGCTGAGGAGGCGGAAGCGCAGACCTTGGTGGAGGAGATCCTGCGGGTGGTGGGGGACGAGCGCTCGCGGGGCTTCTACGTCAAGCTGGCGAGGAGGGCGCTGGAGGAGCCGCGCCTCTTGGACCTTGTCT